>CAJYHH010000713.1 GCA_913773825.1 Candidatus Sericytochromatia bacterium
ATCAAATTCTAAACTCAAAGTTAGGGGATGCCCGCCGCTAAGGGCTAATAAACGCCAACCCTGCTCAAAGCCTTGCCAGAGCGGCAGACTGTCACCCCGACTGTCGCGCAGCCAGATCCGATCAAATTGTAAATG
Source organism: Candidatus Sericytochromatia bacterium (assembly GCA_913773825.1). GTDB lineage: Bacteria > Cyanobacteriota > Sericytochromatia > UBA7694 > UBA7694 > CAJYHH01. The sequence continues at coordinate 136 of CAJYHH010000713.1, forward strand.
CGGAACGGCATTTTCCAAACAAGCAGGCATTAAATCCAGCCAGGGGTGACGGGCTAAAGCTTCAGCACGATAACGGCGCAGGCCTTTCCAGTCTGGGTAACACGCTGGCCCGCTGCTGCCAGTTAACAGACTCCAGCCAGGCTTAACCAGAGCTCGTTGGGCAAAACTTGATGGAAACCAGACCAGTTCAGCTTCCAGCAGAGTGCCTGGTTTCCAGCTTTGCTTAAAGGGCTGACTCCCAAACGCAAAGTCCAGCAGTAATGCATATTGACCGGTTTTTCGACCCAAAAGCCAGGTACGGCGAATCCGCAGTCGATCTTCAACCCCTAAAACCTGACCCAGAATTAGCCATTGATCGCGTGTCCCGTCTTGATTTAAGAGCCCTTCCTGCTGAATCGTCCAGCCAATCTGGGTTTTAATTTCAGCTTGTAAGCCCGCTTCAAGACTATCTAGACGCTGATAACCACTAATTAATAAGTGCATCAGGCCTAAACGTTCCAAAACTTGTTCTGCCCAGTCTGGCCCACTGCTGATTAAGCTGGGCAGATCGCGCAGCATCCTTGCCAGACCCGGCGCCTGGGCATCAACCATACGCGCGGCAATCTGATCAAATAAACGATAAGGTTCAGCTGGTAATCCCGCTAATCCCTGCCGTAAGAGATCTTCGAGCCAGAGACTGAGTTCTTGCAGGCCCGCGCTGACGTTTTCGCGTCTGCGGGCTTCGCTTTCAGGTGTCGGGCCACGGGGTTTTTTTTCTTTCGGGGGTTCAGGCTCAGGATTATTTTGGCGATCGTTTAACCATTCACTGACCCAAACAGGCAGAGGACTTGCGGCAAACTGTTCGGGTGCTAAAGAATAAGTCAGTAATAAAGCCAGACTGTGTTTGCAGGGGATTTTGCGGCTTGGGCAGGAGCACTTACACACCGGTGTGGAGCCACTCAGATCGGCACGGGTGCGATAAGGCTTTTCGCCACTCCCAGGGCATTCTCCCCAGATTAAAAGGGGGCCAGATTCACTGTGGCCAGGTATCAGCCATTTGTCCAGGCCTGCCAAACTTCGAGCCGCCTTAACGCTGGCTTCGTCAGGGGCAAGGGCCTCGATTTGCTCTGACTTTAAACTCATCACTTCCCACTTATGGCTTTTCGTCTCTATTTACTGAATACAGCGTAATACATTTTCTCTGCATTTTACCCGGCTCAAGCCTGGATTGGCAAAGTTTTTTAAGTCTAATCGGTCTCAAAGCATGGCTTTACAAGTATCTGAGTAAATGTTAATATTTATTGAGTAAAGTTAAGTTTTGTAAATTTCACCCCGCTTTATTTTCACCTAGGCAGCGATATATAAAGAGGCCGATCGATGACACGCAGCTTATTAAGCTTAATTGGCTTATTGCTTTGCGCTCAGTTAACGTCTTGTCAGAATCTGAATTCGCTACATGATTTAAAGCCAGCTGAATTTTCTGTTCAGCTTCGTCCCCGTTTGACACCTACATCTGAGCCTAAGGTTGAGGCAATGATTTCTCCTGGCACGGTCTCCCCAAGTGCTATTCCTAGCGCGATGTCTACTGTCACACCTTCTGAGACAGCGGGTCTAAGCGCGACTCCGCTTGTTACTGTCAGCTCGAATCCGTCATCAGCTCTATCTCCAACTGTTGCTCCAGATTTAGGTTTGAGTTTAAGGGGGCGTGTAGGATCGAGCTCTCAGCCTGAGCTTCAAGCTAAAGTCACTCAAAGTGCTTTAAACAGCCCAGTCTCAACAGTTGCTCCAACAACTGTTTCAAGGTCCGAAACGAGTTCTGAACCCACATCTGACCTCACATCTGACTCGACAACTCAGCCAGCTGCAACAGCCACTCCAGAACCCACTCCAGTTCCGACGCTGTTGCCCACGCCACAAGCTAACGAAACACCGACTGTCGCTCCCATTCCAGTTTCTGCTCCGGTGCCAACACTGATTCCCACGCTGACTCCTACACCTACTCCAGCTGCAACAGCTGTGACTATTGTGGTTTCTGATAGCAGCACCCTTGATGAAATCTTGCGTTTGACTAATCTTGAACGCAGCGCTGCTGGCTTAAGTGAACTGACGCTTAATCCACTGCTTAATCAAGCCGCTCAGGCCCATGCTGACACTATGGTCAGCACAGGCCAGTTTAGTCATGTAATCAATGATTTAGGCCCTTCAGATCGGGTTACAGGTGCTGGCTATCGCTGGCGAGCTGTTGGTGAAAACATTGCGTTGGGCTATAGCTCGCCTGTGGATGTGATGACAGGTTGGATGAACTCCAGTGGTCATCGTGCCAATATTCTGAGCACAAGTTATACGGAGTTAGGGGTAGGGAGCGCTCAAAACAGCAGGGGTCGTACGTATTGGGTACAGGTATTTGGGAGGCCGCGATGAATGAGTATTTGTTGTTCTTTGCTGCAGTGGTCTTATATCGCGTGATGTGTATGTCTCTCTATCCAGATATGTAACATAATTGTAAAAGAAAACTTGATTGTTGGTGTCTCTGTCTCAATTAAAATCCGAAAAAATCTGTCAAAATCTGGAATTTGACAAAATGAATTGTCTCATTTTTGACAGATTTTACCTTTTGATATAACATAACTTAATATATTCGGATTAACATGTTAATAATCATTAACATGTTGTTGGGAGCCGTTTTAACAACTGCGTTGAGAACTGAGATTGGGTGGGACTTCATGATATGCCGATCAAACTCGGATTATTCTTGTGCTCTTTTTTGCTGGTCGCTTGCCAAGCGTCTTTACCAATTCTTGCAAACCAGCAGGAATTTATTGTTCAGGCTAAAAATCGCCAGAATCTTAATTTGGCACACCAAACTGAATCAGCGTCAGAAGCCATTTTGAGCTTGACCAATGCTGAGAGAGCTCGGGTTGGTATCAAGGCGTTGAGTCAAGTTGTGTTGCTCAATCAAGCCGCCCAAAAACATGCTGATGCGATGGCCAAAGCTGAGACATTTAGTCATGTTGTAAACGGGATTGGTCTATCTGACCGGGTGACAGAAATCGGTTATAACTGGATCTATGCAGGTGAAAATATTGCCTTGGGTTATACGGTCCCACAAGATGTGGTCAATGCTTGGATGGATTCTGAAGGGCATCGTACCAGCTTATTAAGCGCTAACTTTACTGAAATGGGCTTAGGTCTGGCCAAAGGCAGTAAAGGCGAAACCTACTGGGTCCAGGTTTTTGGACGCCCTAAATGAGCTTATTTTTAGTTCAATTTGTTTAAGCTATTTCTGATAATTCAAGATCTAACTGATATTCAGTACAGCTGTTAAAAGCAGCAAAACGTGCAATGGCTTGTTCAATCAGCTTTTGTTCACTGGCTTTAAACTTACGCAACCACGTACTCTGCTTCACCTCAAAGAGCCCATTGCTGCGATGGGCTTTGCAGTCCAGATAGCCTACTAACTCATCGCCAATCAATACCGGCAGGCTAAAATAGCCATAGCGGCGTTTTTCTGCAGGGACATAAGCTTCAAATAGGTAGTCTCCGCCAAAGAGACTTTTAAAGCGTGAGCGCTGGATCACCAGATTGTCAAACGGTGAGAGAATGTGAACTCGTTTGGGAACTTTAGGCACAGGCTGATTTAGGGTCTCAGTTAGGGCGTAATAAATATCTGAAATCCCTTCTAATTTAGCTGGGGTGATCTCTTGAGACTCAACTCCAGTGTCAAGGACAGTTTTAAGGATGTTTTTATTGCTTAAAGGCAAATGGCGAGTCATTTCTTTAAAGCTTATCAGTCCATGCGCTTTTAAAGCGCGCTGTAGACAGAATTCAGCTAGTTCTTCCTGACTAGCCGGCTGGGTATTTAAGCCAGCTGGAATCACACGTTCAGCTAAGTCATAGACTTTATCAAAGCCTTCACGACTGCTAACCATAATCAAGCCTTGCCAATAAAGCAGTTCTAACACAACTTTGGCGGGCTTCCAGTTCCACCACCCAGATCCAGGCCGTTTTTGCTGGTCAAAATGCCGGGCCGCTAAAGGACCTTCTGCCTCTAGACGTTTGAGGATCTCAGGAATCAAATGGCCGTGGGCTTCAAGCCGTTGAGTCGCCCATTTACTGCGACTGATAAAACTTTCCATTAAGGGCAGATAGTAGCGATAATCGCTAAACGGCAAATAAGAGGCTGCGTGACTTCAGTATTCAAAAATCTGGCGACTTTTTAACAAGTCATTCAGCCAGTTTGCTTGATAAGTGGGCACCCGATTCCAAAGAATATGGTGATGAGCGCGTTCAATCACGCTAATCGCGTCAATCTGCACATAGCCCATTTGCTTAAATAAATCTGGAATATCGTGACGGGTAAAGTTTTTGCTGGGCGGAATCAGCCCGGTTGCCTGCATCGCCAGAGCCCGGGCGTCAGCTAGTTTGATGGTTTCAGCTGTCATCATGTTTGATCTCATCAGCGCTTTTTTCAATAGCTTAGCAGGGGCTGGCAGCGGCTGCTATAGTGGGCAGATGTGGGATCGCTTATGGGACAGGGCGCGAAATAAAGCACAATTAAGGCCTGGCTTGATGGTATGGGGCCTATGTTGGCTTTTAATCATGCTCATGTCTGTACCTGCTCTTGCTCAGAATCTGCCGGGCTGGCAATCAGATGCTTCTAATCAAGGTGATCAAGTCCGTCTGACAGGCTCAGATATTCACTTTCAGCGTTTTAGTAACAAGCAACAGCGTTATGCGCTGGTGCTTAAACCTGCACAGGCTGATTGGCGTCAATTTAAACAATTACAGCTTAGAGTTAAAAATCCTGCCCAAGATAGTGTTTATTTGGGCTTGCGTCTGCAAGACGCCTCAGGCCAAGAGGCTTTTTGGTATGAAGCCCTGGCTTACAATCAATCTCAGACTATTATTATTTCTTTAGCCCAGTGGGTTAAAGAAGCTGAACCGGGTCTAGATCTGTCCCAGATCCAGACTTTAGAGCTGTTTCTGCGGCATCCTAGTCTGTTTAAAGCAGATCCGCATTTACCGGTTGTGATTCAGCTAGAAGCTTTAAGTCTTACAAGCCTTGGGCTTACCTTGTCTGAGCCTAAGCTCCAACCGACACCCGGTATGCCTCAACGTCAGTTGATAACGAGCCGGAGTTCATTCCCAGCTGATTGGACACTAGAAATCTTTAACGCCTCAAAGTCTTTAACAAAACAACAATTTTTAAATAGTGCTGAGCCACGCTGGATGGTGACATTTCCCACTGCTGGCGACTATCGCGTTGTTGTAAAGGCTCAAAAAGATGAGCAAACAGCTCAGGGTGAATGGAAGCTAAATATCCCAGAAGCTTTACATCGTCAGGCTTTAAGGCTTTGGACTCAACCCGCTGCTCTGCGTCCGGATCCTTATTTTTTGCCAGACATGCAACCCCCAGATACAGCACCCGCTAAACTATTCTTGGCCCCGGGCGAAACTGAAGGACTGCTGATTAATCTATTGGCTGATCATGCTGTAACGCTTCATCATCAGCTTCAGGCTATTGGGCTTAAAGCAAGACTTTGGCGGGTAGGTTATGTGCAGGCCTGGGCGCCTAAGCAGCTTTATCGTCTGGGGCAGCCCGGCTGGATTGCGGATGCCCTGCTGCCTTTAAATACTGATTTTGAGCTTAAACCGGGTCAGCTTGAAGCGCTATATCTCGAGATTCAAGCGCCAGAAAGTGCCGGTCAGTCTGAGTTCGCGCTGACGCTTGACTGGGGCTCCGGCCAGAAGCTATTTAACGGGTCTGTCCAGACTCTAAAACAACCTGAAACAACACCCGACTGGCGCCAACAGCTGCCGCTGACGGCTTTTTCACTTTACCCTGAATTTTTTGACAGTGCTTATGGCTCTCAGGCTAGTCAGCGTTGGGCTGAGGCCATGGATTTACTGAGCCGACATAACATTTATCCGGGCAATATTTATCAGCCGCCTTTGACCCTCAATCATCTGGATGCTCAGTTACGTCTAAGCGGCAAGCGGGCCTGGATTAATCTGGGGTATCTAGGTCCTGATCAGCTGGAAGATCGCTTGCCGGCCCTAAAAGCAGCTTATGCCGAAATCAAACAACGTGGCCGTCTTGATCAGGCTTATATCTTTGCGTTTGACGAGTATCAGGGTGAGGCTCAGGCTTTGATAAAAGTGGCTCAGACGCTTCAACAAGAGCTGCCTGGTCTACCTGTTGTCACCACGGCTCGATTATTTGGCCCTGATTATCGTGCTCTTAAGTGGCCTGACAATCTACACTGGTGCCCTTCATTTCGTGAACTGGAGCTTTACCAGCGTTTTGAGGGCTATCAACACACTCTTCAGGCAGACTGGGCTTATGTCTTTATTGCTCAGCGACCGCCTTATCCCAACTGGTTTTTAGAGTCTAATTTGATTGAAAGCCGGCTTATTCCCTGGTTGGCCTGGCAGCAGAACTTAAAGGGCCTGCTTTATTACACTACCAATCGCTGGATCGGCACAGGCCCCGAGCAGTTAATTCAGCCAGTTGATTTCCCCTTGCTCAGCTGGAAGCCGAATTGTTTTGAAGATACCAACGGAGATGGCTGTCTGCTCTACCCTGGTGCCCAGGGGGCTTTGCCCAGTTTGCGTTTAAAAAATCTGCAACAGGGTTTAGAAGACTGGGCGATGTTGCGTGCTGTTGAGGCGCACTGCGGCAGAGAGGTTTTAACTCCTTTGACAAATGGCCTGATTGATTCAGCGCGGGAGTATCGTCAGGATGTTAAGTTGCTAAACAGCAAAGCACATGATTTAAGAAAATTGCTGGAGGATTGTGATGCCCTCGGGTAAAACCCATGATCAGGTGACTTGGTTTAGCGCTGTGCCTTTGGCGGCGAGTGCCTGGTTTTTGACAAATCATCTGGTGCTGACAGGATTGTTTACAACGAGCTTTGTCTTTACTGGCCTGATGTTTAGTGGAGATCTGGACTTGAAAAGTGTACAATATAAGCGCTGGGGCTGGCTGCGATGGATCTGGATCCCGTACCAGAAGTGCATTCCCCACCGCTCACCCTTTTCACATGGGCCGGTGTTGGGGACCCTGACCCGTCTGATCTACCTCAGCGCCTGGTTGCTTTTGAGTTTCTGGTTGTTTACTCGTCTGGCGCTTAAGTTAGAGCAGGCGAATTTGGCGGAACAGTCTTTTGCAGCGGTCAGCGGCGTTTTAAATACCCTCAGACAGCATCCTGAATGGGGAGTAGCTTTACTCGCGGGTCTCTGGTTAGGAGCCTTAAGCCATACTTTGGCAGATGAGTCAGTTTCGCATTTTAAACGCTGGCGTAAGCGCCGCAGTAAAAAGAAGCGGCCCGTCAGTTCAGTAAAAAAGCGTAATCGATGAATGAAGATACGCATAATTTTGGTTTAAGTCAGCAAGTCTGGCAAGTTGATCGGCTAAGAGTAAATCAGGTAGATCAGAAAGCATAGCGATGCGGAGGTTTTAACTGTGACTTATATAACCCCAGGCTCAATGCCTTATGGGCCTCCCCCGCCCCAATATGGCACCGGCAGCCCTTATGTCCCCCAAGGGTCTGTTCCTTATGGCTCGCCTGGCTATGCCAATGACGTCTACCGTCCAACCGGGCCTTATCAGACCGGTTATGTACAAGGTGCAACGGCTGCTTATGGCGCATCAAGCTCAATTAGCTCTGCAGCCACCGGTATGGCCAATATTTTTACTTCTCTGACTGGCATCATTGCAAAAATCCTAAATGCCATTATCAGTGTTGTTGTGAATATTGTTAAAGGTGTGCTTGGCATCTTTGGCATTGGCAAGAAAAAAGATCAACAGCAGACTCCTCCCCAGCAGATGCCCGGTGGTCCTCAGCCTGGGGCTCCACCCATGAACGGTGGGGCAGGCAATTTGCCGACTCCGCCGCCAGGCACTGATGTTAATGCCGCTCGTCAGGTTGTGGCTGGCGATCTGCAGCAGGTCACGGATCCGGGTACGGCTTTCCGTCATATTGATCTGCATGCTAAAAAAGCGCTCGACAACCGCAAAAATGCGGAAGAAGCGGCGCGCAATGCGGAAGTTCTGGCTCAGGAAGCCGCTGTACTGGCTCAGCGTATTGAGCAGAGCCAGGGGCAGATGCATCCCTCTCAGCTCAACCAGACGCTTAGCGAACTTGAACAGAAAAAGACTGGCGCCATGGAATCGCTCAAGCGCGCTGAAGAATATACCAAGGCTACTTATGACGAGGCGCTTTATGCCCAGTTGGCCATGGAAGAACTGCTGCCGCGCTTCCCGAACATTCCCGCGCTGGCTCAGGATTCTTACCGCTCCGTTGACGAAGGCTGGAAAGCCTGGACCACTGGTGTTGAAGAAACTCAGTATCTGTTTATGAAAAAGCGCCTGCCGCCAGCACCCGAAGTCTTCACCCGCGCAGTGGGAACCGTCAATGCCCATATGAATCAGGTGGATCAGATTCTCGGACGCGTGGCGATCCGGAGGTAAGGATCGATGCCAAACGTCAATCCTGCACAACAGGCTTACCCCACTCAGGCACCGGCTGCTAATCGGCCGGTATCTCCCTTTGATCGCCAGGCTGGTGCTCCTCAGCAAGCTGGTGCTTATAGCGCGGACTCTATGCAGGCTCAGCCTGTTGCCCGTGGCATTCAGCCCAATATGAATCTGCTTAAGGACAACCAGGCGAGTATCTCGCCGTTTAACCGTCCCGACGGCAAGTCTAAAGATTATCTGGCTCAGCCGACAGCTCCAACTGCTGCTCCGGGCGCTCAACCGGGTGTTCCAGCAGCACCTGGCAAAATTGTGTTTACCTTCCCCAAAGACATTCCTGATGGTCCGGCCATTGCCAATATTCAGGAACTTGTGCTTCAGGAAGTTCAGCCTGTTCAGCAACCGCAGCAAGCTCTTCAGTTAATTGCGGCTCATGCTGATGCTGCGCATAACTCCCGTGAAACAGCCAATCGCTTTACCTGGGGGGCGCGTTATTATGCGGTTCAAGCGGCTGAAACCGCTGAGCAGACTCTTGCTCAGTGGAAGCAGATGGACCCTGGTCAGCGCCAAGTGTTTATGAGCAAAATTCAAGAGTATCGCGATCAGTCGATCAGCATGCTCAACGAAGCCAAAAAGCACGCGATCAGCACTTATAACGAAGCCTTAAAAGCCAATCTGGTTTATAACCACTTTTTTACCAGCACTGGCACCATGATTCATGCCTTAGACGACCAAAGTCTTCAGACCATCAAAGGTGGCCTAGATGAAGCCTGGACGCGCTGGAACGGCAGCTTCCAGAAAGAGTGGCAGGGTCAGCAGGTTCAGGCTAAAGGGATTATGCCGATTATTGATCAGACTTCTGCTGAAGTGGCAGAGCATTTACATCGCCTCAACAGCGTAGTGTCCCAGCTGAATTAATTTTTTAATGATATTTAGACCTCCGGAGTAAGCCTCTGGAGGTCTCGTTTTGGCTTTAAGTGAGGCTCAAACTGAGATTGAGATGATCCCATTCAGCGCTCTTGTTTTGACTCTTTTGCAATTAACGATAAAACGATAACCGACAGCTGACTCAAGTTTTGATTTTAAGAAGACTCAAGTGATGTAGGCCCATTGTTGGCCGATTAAAAATGAATGGTGGCAATTGAAGCATGTTCCGTAAACTGCCCCTTACAGCCTCTATGATCCCCATGTTTGCTCTGTCTCTGTGGATGACCTCCTGCCAGCGTCCCCTCGAACAGTCTCCATCTCAACGCCTGGGTGCTTTGGGGCAGGCTCAGAATTCACAACTCAGAGCCCATGCTGCGCGCACCCCTCGCGCTGATGGCATGCAGGTCTATTTTGGCAATCTTCATACTCATACGAGTTATTCAGACGGCATTCTGACGCCGCGTGAAGCTTATCGCATGTCTGCTGGTAATGGCTTGGATTTTCAGGCCATTACCGAACACAATCACGCGGCTGCAGGTGGCACTGACGGAATTTGGCTTACACCTGAGCGTTATGAAGATCTCAAAGCGGCTGCCAAAGAATTTAATCAGCCGGGTAAATTTGCTGCGCTTTATGGCCAGGAGTTTTCAACCATTTCAAGCGGCAATCATATGAACGTGTTTAATGCCGCCACGATTATTGATGTGCCCAATGGCGATTATAAACAGCTCTATGAAAAATGGCTGCCTGCGCACCCAGAAGTGGCGTTTATTCAGTTTAACCACCCCAACTACAGATCTGACTTAGGTCTGGCTCCTCAAGATACTCATAATCCAACCCGTTCAGCCGCACAGTCAGCTGCTGAACGTGCGGCTGAAATCGCTGAAGAGCAGCACCATCTGGCCGAAATGCAGGCCGAAGCAAAGCTTTTTCCCCAAAGTCGTAGTAGCTCCAATCTGTTTAATGATTATGGCTATGATGACTATAATCGCAATTTTGCTGCGATGGCTCAGGCTGCTAACCCGTATGTGCGCACGCTTGAAATTCTTAATGGCCCCGGTACTAGTCCCAAACCAATTGGCAAAGCTGACGCTAAAAACGAAGCGGATTATTTTTTCTATCTCAACGAAGGCTTTAAGATCGCACCCAGTGCGGATCAAGACAATCACTATGCTCACTGGGGTAGCTTACACACCGGGCGCACCGGTGTTGTGGCACGTGCGCTGACGCCCGAGGGCGTTTACGAAGCGATTCGCGCCCGGCGTGTTTTTGCCACAGAAGATCAGAATCTGGAATTAGTTATGACTGCCAATGGTCGTTATATGGGTGAAGTTTTACCCTATACACCAGAAGTCAATCTGGAGATCAGCCTACGTGATCCAGATGAACCAACTGCTAGCTATATTGTTCAGGTTTTTGCGGATGAGCCCGGTAAAGAAGTTGCCAAGCCGATTTTTCAGCAGCAGGTTCCTGCTGGTCGCAACCAGTTAAAAGTCAGTTGGAAGCCTTCTGCCAGCAGCGAAAGTTATGCTTTTGTCAAAGTCAGCCAGCTTAATACAGATGGCCAGTTTGATGATGCATGGACAGCTCCTGTCTGGGTCAGTCCTAGCCGTCGTTAGATCTAGACTGCTTAGCATTTGGTTTTTATTCGTTTTAATCAGTCCCCTGGGCTTTTGCTCTAGGGGACTTGCTTGCGAATCTATACATTAATAATTTAATAGATATAATAAAAGTAACCAAACTGAATTTCTGATGTTTGAAAGGTTCACACCATGGCCGCCGAACAGCCGATTACGCCTTTTGACTGGCAGCGCTTATTGATCGGAGAAGACCCATTTGGGTTTTACTTTGAGATTATATTCCGATCGTTTGTGATGTACGTGATCTTGCTGATCTTGCTTCGAACCCTAAGTAAGCGTGCCCTGACCCAGCTTTCAATTTTAGAGTTCGGAATTGTCATTGCGTTGGGTTCAGCAGCCGGGGACCCAACTTTTTATAAAGATATTCCGTTATTTCAGGGGATTTTGGTGCTGGTTACCGTGATCAGCGTGCAGATGCTGTATACCTGGCTGGTGAATAAAAACCAAACTTTTGAAAACGCAATGGAAGGCCTGCCGGTTGAGCTGGTTGACAATGGCTGTATTCTCAAAGGCTCTTTAGATAAAGCGCGGATTTCGCAAAGTGAATTTTTTGAGCTGTTGCGAATTAAAGGCATTCAGCAATTAGGGCAGCTGCGTAAGGCTTATATGGAGCAAAATGGCCAACTTAGTTTATTTTTATTAGATGAGCCTCAGCCCGGTCTGGCAATTGTCCCGCCTTGGGAGCTTGAAGAACCTGAAACTTTTAAATCAGGTGCTCAGCTTAAAGAGCTGCAAACCCTGGCTTGCCGAGGTTGCGGTGCGGTCAGTAGTGTCGCACAAGGCATGATTCCAGGCTGTCACTGCGGTGAAAAAGCTTTTCATCATATCAACATGGATCCGCTCGGAATTGGTCAAAAAGTTCAAGATCAGGAATCTGGTCAGTAGACGGACAAATAAAGCCAGAATCAATTAAAATCAGTCCGAAAGGTCGCTTGACGGCTCTGCTATAATAGTTTTAATTAACTTGCAAACGGCACAAGAGTTTAACAGCGTTTAACTGACGAGTTTAACTAAGAATGGCCTGTGGCAAAAGGAGCTTTTTATGAGCATGACCGTTCCCACTCAGATCCCGCTTAATCTTGAAGGTCCGATTTTTGCTCGTCCTAAAGAGTCCACAACGCAGACTCCGGCTAGCACTGCTTCTCCACAGGATCCGTCTGCTCAGACTCAGGAAACTCAGCAGGCTCCCGCAAGCCAACAAGCATCTGCTCAGATTGGCCAGGGAGATAACAGCCAGGTTCAGACCCTGAGAGCTTCTGCTCATGAACCGACCCAGGTTGATTTTGGGATTGGTTCATCACTGGGAGCTGCAATTGGCGCGGCTGCTGCTGCACTTGCGGGTGCTCCGTCTAAAAGCATCGGTGCTGCCAGTACAAAAGCGGATCAATCTGGTCTTGCCGATAAGTCACTGGAAAAAAGCGTGCATCGCACGATGAGTGAACGAGAAGCGGAACAAAAACAAATTGATACCAGCATGGGCTCAGGCCAGACAGCGCCTGCTCCTGAAGGCTCTGTGTCTCAGGCTCCAGCTGTCACTGCAGCCCAGACACCTGCTCAGTCAGTTCGTCCCGATGAGCGTCCCGAGCAAGAAGAACAGCCCCAATAAAACTTAGTTCACTCATTGTTTAACCCAAAGCCCCTGGTCTAATTAGATCAGGGGCTTTGGGTTGCAGGTTTAAAGGCTGTAAATATTAACTAGTGCAGGAGTTTTGTCAGGTGTTTAGCCGCATCTAAGCCAGATAAAACAGCGCCTTCAACTGGATTGAGCCGATCACCAAAGGCGTCTCCGGCTAAAAATAAAGGCGGTCCTTGCTGGAGTAGCAGGCTATTTTCAGGCAAAATGCTGGTGGGGTGAGCAAAGCGCCAACCATGAGTTTGCATCTCAATACGCTCCGCAGCTAGCAGAGGCTTAACCGCTTCCCAGAGTTTTTCGCCAGCAGCTTCGCGATCTATTTTCCAGTTTTGGCGGCTAAAGTGGCCTGTGGCGTGCACGGTGATGCCATCAACTGGAGATAAACCTTTAATCCGATTATCGGCAATCCAGGCAATCGGGCTCATCGGATCCGTACTGGCAATGCCACCGGGTTCTGGAATCCCGCTTGGCCCATCAAGGGTGACCATAATCGTAATGCAGGGCTCATATTTTACTTCTTTAAGGCGCTTTTCAAGCTCTTCTTCAAAGCTAAACGACGGAATCTGCTGAACCAGGGCTAATGCTTGAGGCAAAGGCGGCGTTAAAATTACAGCATTGGCCTGATAATCACTGCCGCTTTTTGTTTTAAGGTGCCAGCTCGGGCCAATTGCCTCTAGGCCTGTCACTTCTTCTTGCAGGCGGATATCTAGCGGTTCTGCCAGATGTTTTGCAACGCCACTCATGCCTTCTTTACCATAAAAACGCAGATAGCCATCCAGCGACAAAATCCGATCGCCGTTTAAAAAGCCCCGTGACCATTCACCGACAACTCCTGCATCCTGCATGTTTTCAACCAGTACTCTAAAAAACATGGAATGCATGGTAAAAAACTGGACGCCATGATCAAAAATCGCTTCACCAATTCGGCGAGTTGCCATCCGGCCACCGTAGCCTTTTGACTTTTCAAGCACTGTCACTTGCCAGCCGGCTTTTTGTAAACGTCGGGCAGCAATAATTCCAGCTAAGCCAGCTCCAACAACAAGACAAGACTGGCTCATAGATTGGCTCCTGGTTTAAGGCTTTCAATGGTTTGATTTAACGGCACACGCAGGGGCAAAATTGTCTGTCCAGCGGGCTGTTGAACCTCAATCACAATTTCGATTTCAAAGTCTTCAGTTAAATCTTTAGGCAGGGTAATCGGCAAAGGCAGCTTTTTCAGGCTGCCGGCCTCAAAACGCGAGAGAAAAAACGCTTGAGCTGGTGTATTCAGAACCACTCCAGGCGTTTTAAACATCACAGTGGCCGTGATGTTATTTAGATGTTCTGAGCCAATATTTTCTAAGCGCAATAACAGCTCACCCTGCTCACCTGCTGAAGGTTTAGCGTCCCCGGCAGGAGTCGTTTCGCGCCAGCTTTCGAGTTTGGCTGCTACCTGCACATTAGCTCGTTCAGGGGTGGTTTCGGGATTGTTATTCCAGATATGTACAAAACTATCGTTCTGGCCAGAATAGAGTTGGCCGTTCACAGGGTTAAACGCCAAGCTATAAGTCGTGTCGATCCCTTTAATCAGAGTCTGAACATTTGCCCCTTTTGGTACCGTCCAGAGTCTGATCGTTTTATCGCCGATTGATCCACTGGCCAGCGTTTTACTATCAGGGCTAAAAGCCAGGGACCAGACTGGTTTGAGATGCCCCGACAGACGAGAAATCGGCAATAAAGTGCGAGTGTCCCAGATCCGGATGACGCGGTCAGCGCCGGCACTGGCGAGATATTGGCTATCAGGGCTAAAAGCGACACTATAGACTTCTTCGCTGTGATCCATCAGGGTTTGGGCGGGTTTGCCAGTGGCTCTTTCCCAAAGACGAATTCCAAGTTCGTTATAACTACAGGATGCTAAATATTTATTATCGGGGGAAAAAGACAGGGCATTAACGGCCCCAGTATGGCCTTTGAGCACCAGTAACTGTTGCCAGGTATCGGTGGGGTAAACGCGAATCTGGCCATCCATGCCCCCACTGGCTAAAGTTGTCCCGTCAGCACTAAAAGCAACGCTTAAAATACTGCTAGGGCTGTCTTTAATCGATGTGAACTTTTTACCGTCATTGAGATCCCAGACTTGAATCACGCCGTCTAAACCGCCTGAGACAATATATTTGCCGTCAGGACTAAACGCTACAGCGCCAATGCCGTGAGAGTGGCCAGGCAGATTATAAACCAGTTTCCAGGTCTCGGTGTTCCAGACCCGGGTCGTGCCATCAAAACTGGCGCTGGCGAGGAGTTTGCCATCTCGGCTAACCGCCAGAGCGTAAATATCGCGCTTTTGGCCTTTGAGCAGACCTTCTTCGCCACTGCGGGTATCAAGATCCCAGACAGCCTGCGCTGGAGTGGGCATCAACAGTATGGCAGTTGCCAGCAGAGCCAGAACGTGTTTCATGGTGCGCCTTTCACGGAGCCCCTTAGGTCAAATCAGGGTATCAGAAACATTATCTTGTCAGTCAGGGGCCGCAATCCTGCTTCATTGTAGCTGGAATCGCATCTTGAGGCCAGTTCGTGCTTAAATAGGAGGCAGGCCAGCAGCTTTTACAACCTAAGTTCTGGCAGATGAGTTGAGGACCTAGAGAACCTAAATGAACGGCTTTGTGAGTGATGACAAAACCCCTGTTCCTGATCAGGAGCAAGTCAGTCTGAGTTTTACCCTTCTGTTTGGAGATCAGACATTAGCATTGTCACGAGGTTTAGCTCAGCTTTTAGGTCATGAGTGTCTTTATCCTGAGCATCTTTATGAACACTTAGAGCCTGCTTCAGTTGTAAAGCTGCAGCGGGTGTTGACCCATCTCAGTCTGGCCACTGACAATCAGCCTGACCTTGATTTGATTCTGATTTTTAAAAACAGCTTACCAGCTAGTTATCGCTGTCGTTTGCAGGTTTTATTTAAGGCCAAGCAACCCGTACTTGTTCAGGCTCAGCTTCAGCCTGCGGCTGAAACCTTTGGTGAGCGCCAGGAGTTGTTTAGTCTGCTTGCCCATGATGTTCGCAATGCTTTAAGCAGTATTGCCGGTTTTGCTCAATTACTTAAGCGTCGTGAATTGCTAAGCGAAGCTGCCTCACCTTTGGTTGAGCGAATGCGTCAGGCCGCAGCCAATGCTCATGAGCTCTTACAAGAAATGCTTTTTACCCAGGAACTCGCGAGTTCAACTTTGGCGCCGGGTTTTTTACGCAATTGTTTAGACGATACGTTACGCTGGTTTACGATTCAGGCAAGAGAAAAAGAAGTTGGTTTTGAGGCTGTTTTACCTCAATGCCTGCCAGATCCTGCGATTGCACCCATCTGGCTGGAGCGTGTGCTTCGGCATTTACTTGATAATGCGCTTAAGTTTACACCTGCCGGGGGGCAAATTGAGCTTAGTCTTGAAGCGCCAGTCCAGCAGCGGGTTCGCTTTGTTTTGCGGGATACAGGTTTAGGGATTCCACCTGAGCGCCAGGCGCGAATCTTTGCCAAAACCGCATCTCGCGATGATGATGGCAGCGGTTTAGGTTTATATATTGTGCA
>CAJYHH010000714.1 GCA_913773825.1 Candidatus Sericytochromatia bacterium
CTGACGGCGCCCGCCTCGTTCAGCAGACTTCTTCTAATCTGGCCCAGCTGGCTTCACAACTGCGCACAGCCCTTGAGGTCACGGATACATGAACCGCTGGCGAATTCTGATTGTTGATGACAGCAAAGCGCTGGCGATGCTGGCTGCACGTAAATTGCAGCAATGTATGGATTGTGAAACGGTGCTGACGCATAATCTAGCTGATACCGCCGCTCTACTTGAACGGGTCAAAAACGGCGAAGAAGCGCCGATTTTTGCTGCAGTCCTCGATCTGACTTTGCCCGATGCGCCAAACGGTGAGATTGTGGATGTGGTTGTCCCACACGGGATTCATTCAATTGTTTTAACCGGCACTTTTGGTGAAGATGCCCGTGAATCATTATTAGCCAAACAAGTTGCTGATTATGTGATTAAAAAAGACACTCACGACTTTCAATACATCGCCCGCAGCATTGAGCGCTTAGACAAAAACGCATCCATCACCGCTTTAGTTGTCGATGACTCAATTAGCTATCGCAGCCATGTGGTACGCCTGCTTAAAACCCAGAACTTCCGCGTGCTTGAAGCCGAAAACGGTGCTCAAGCCCTTAAGCTGCTAGAAACTCTTGCTGAAGACCCCAGTCAGGCTGATGCTCCCGTCAAAATGGTCATCACTGACTATATGATGCCTGAACTTGACGGCTTAGGACTGGTTGCAGCCCTGCGCGAGCGCTGGAGCGATCATCAGTTAGTCATTATTGGCGTTTCAAGCGAAGATGATCCGGTTGTCTCAGCGCGGTTTCTTAAAACCGGTGCTTCTGACTTTTTGCGCAAACCCTTTACCAGTGAAGAGTTCAACTGGCGGATTCGCCAAAACATCGAGCGCATTGAGCAGATCGAAGCTCTGCGCCAGTCTTTAGACACCAAAAACAAAGTATTAGGCGTAGCCGCTCACGATTTACGCAATCCACTTGGCGGGATTAAAGGCTTTAGTCAATTGCTGATGCAAGGCCAATTTGGGGCCTTAAGCGATCCGCAAAAAAAGCTCGTCAAAAATATCGTTGATGCTTCTAAACACATGCTGGGCCTACTTAATGATCTGCTGGACGTCAGTGTGATTGAAAGCGGCAAACTGACCTTGCGTAAAACCGAACATGATTTAGGTTTAGTCGTCTCTGATCGATTAGAAAGCAATCGTTTACTCGCCAGCGCCAAACAAATCGAGTTAGTGCCTGAACTTGAAGAAGTGCCCCATGTCTCATTTGACGCCAATCGCTTTACGCAGATTCTCGATAATCTGATTACCAATGCGGTGAAGTTCTCTCACCCTGGCACCAGCATTCGCGTTAAACTCTTTCGAGATGACGGCCTGCTGCGTTTACAAGTGATTGACCAAGGCCAGGGGATTCCGCTTGAAGAACAAAAAATGCTGTTTGGACATTTTCAGCGTCTCAGCAGCCGCCCCACCGGTGGCGAGCAAAGCACGGGCTTAGGTCTAGCCATTGTCAAACGCATGGTGGAAGCCCACGGCTGGCGTATCGGCGTCAATAGCGCCCCTGGCCAGGGTTCAACCTTTGAAGTCACGATCCCTCTCAGCTAAAGCCACACCGTTTTTTACAGCCTCTTTCTAAGCAAATCAGGCATAATGAACTATCCCATCGATATCGGATGATTATTTGCAAGAGAGATTTGCCTGATGAGCCTTGCTACTCAAACCCGCGATCCCCTGACGCGTATAGCTGCCGAACTCCAGCTTAAAACCCCACAGGTCCAGGCCTGTATCGAATTACTTGACGAGGGCGCAACCGTTCCCTTTATTGCCCGCTACCGCAAAGATAAAACCCAGAATCTCGACGAAGTCCAGATTCTCGCGATTCAAGAACGCTTAGCTTATTGGCGTGAACTCGACGAACGGCGTCGCAGCATACTCAAAAGTATGACCGACCAGGGCCAGCTCACGCCGGAATTACAAGCCCGTTTTGAAGCGATTGAAAGCAAAACCGAGCTTGAAGATTTATACCTGCCCTATAAACCCAAACGCCGCACCCGTGCACAAATGGCGCGCGAAAAAGGCCTGGAGCCTTTAGCCGTTGCGATGCGTCTGCAGCGCGAGCGCCAGAGTCCGTCAGATTACGCCAAACAGTTTTTATCAACAGAAGTAACTGACGTTGCCGCAGCTTTAAGTGGCGCGCGGGATATTCTGGCAGAAGACATTGCCGAAACTGCGCGTGTGCGCGAAATTGCCCGTGAAGCCCTGTGGCGACAAGGGCGCATTGCCGCTGGCAAAGCTAAAAACGCCCCTGAAGTCAGTAAGTTTCAGGACTACTATGATTTTAGTGAAGCGATTTCACGGATTCCCTCTCATCGTTATTTAGCGCTGCGGCGCGGTGAAAACGAAAAAGTCTTAAAACTCAGCATTGAAATTGACTCAGCTCCCCTGCTTGATCGTCTGGCCAACTGGTTACGAATTGAGCGCAATAGCTGGGGGGATCAAGTTAATGAAGCGCTTAACGATTGCTGGAAGCGTCTGTTGCTGCCTTCACTTGAAACGGAGATTTTGGCTGAGCTTAAAAGCCGTGCAGACGGTACAGCGATTGATGTCTTTGCGGCTAATTTACGTGAAATTCTTTTAGCCCCACCCTTTGGCTCACAGAGTGTCATCGGCTTAGATCCAGGTCTGCGCACAGGGATTAAAACCGTCGTCTTGGGAGCAACCGGCCAATATTTAGAAGATACCGTGCTGCACCCGCTGCGCAATGAAAGTCAAGCCAAACAACAGCTGTTAGCCCTGATCAAAAAACATCAGCCTCACGCGATTGCGATTGGCGACGGCACCGGCAGTCGTGAAACCGAAGGCTGGGTTAGAGGCTGGCTAAAAGAACTGCAGCCAGCGCCTGTGATTGTGCGTGTTAGCGAAGCTGGTGCCAGTATTTATTCAGCTTCTGACATTGCCCGCAAAGAGTTCCCTGATTTAGATTTGACCGTGCGTGGCGCAATCAGCATTGGCCGCCGTTTACAAGATCCGCTGGCTGAACTGGTTAAACTGCCGCCTGAATCGATTGGTGTTGGCCAGTATCAGCATGACGTTGAGCAAAAGTCTTTGGCTGGTCGCTTAAACCAGGTGGTCGAAAGCTGCGTTAACGGCGTTGGGGTAGAACTCAACACAGCTAGTGCCCCCTTACTAGAGCGCGTTGCGGGTTTAGGGCCTAAATTAGCGGCTGAAATTGTCGCCAAACGCGATAGTGAAGGCCCGTTTAGCAGCCGCGCCCAGCTCAAAAAAGTAAAAGGCTTAGGGGCTAAAACCTTTGAACAAGCCGCCGGATTTTTGCGCATCCGCGAATCAGCCAACCCCCTGGATCGCACAGCGGTTCATCCTGAAAGTTATAGCTTAGTTGAACGGATTGCCAAAGATGCAGGCCTGAAGCTTGAACAATTGCTAAATAACCCTGAAAAGCTCAGCAGCATTGACTGGAAGCGCTATATCAGCGGCGAGATCGGTGAATTGACTTTAGCAGATATTCGCGCCGAGCTCGAAAAACCAGGCCGGGACCCCCGCCGCAGCTTTGAAGCGCCGACCTTTCGCGACGATGTAAAAGAAGTTGAAGACGTTAAAACCGGCATGACGTTTGAAGGGCGCATAACCAATGTTGCAGCCTTTGGCGCCTTTGTAGATATTGGCGTTCATCAAGACGGCTTAGTCCATGTCTCACAATTGGCAGACAAATTTGTGCGTGACCCGCATGAAGTGGTTAAAGTGGGCCAGACGATTAAAGTCACGGTTTTAGATGTTGACTATGCCCGTCGCCGGATTCAGTTAAGTGCACGTTCTCAGCCCCAACAGGGTCAAGCACAGGTTAAACAGCGCTGATGCTCAGTAAGTCAATGCGCAAATTAATCAGCCTGATTATCGCGGTGATAATCGGGCTGATCCTGCTGCGTTGGCTCAATACTCAGACCAGTCAGAGTGTTGAGCTATTTGTTCCTGTGACAGTAAGCTCATCTGGAGCGTCTAGCTGGTCAGATTATCCTGGGTTTCAGGATGATAAAGCTCACGCGGCAAAAAGAAATAATACAAAGCCAGCGCCAGCATTTTGCAATAGTTAAAAAACAATACGGGCACCAAAATCGCGCCGCCCAAGATCAGCCCCATGGTGACAGGAAAGCTGAGTTGACCTTTGAGAAAGATCACCATCAGCGGAATCAGCCAGAAGATCGTAAACATAAAATAAACGGCAGGCAAAGCGCTTAATAAAAAACCATTGCCCCGATCAAAAATGGTGCCGCAGTTTGGGCAGACTTTCGGAAAATGAAACGGACGTGAAATACCGCGCTGGCTACAGAGCGGACAGCGGTTAAAGACACAGCGCCAGATGATGTTCATCCGTTCGCTAAAAGAATAATCAGCATTACTTTTTGGAGGAGAATCAGGAATACTCATAGGGGTATCATAATCAATCTGTACAGACTCCGTAACCCAAATCAGCTAAATCTGACAGAGCAATTTGGGGCAGTTCCAACAACTTAGTTTTAACAGACTCATCCCCCAATAGCCCTGATCAAAGCCCAAGCCTTTTTTGATATCTATCAAGGTTTATCAACTGCTGACGGGCAAAAAACCTGAAAGAAAATCGCTCAAAACGTGGTAAGCTGAAGCTAAAATCCCTTTGTTCTGAGCATCCTGGAGTGAGCCATGTTGACGCCGTCTTTGCGTTTTCGTCTGCGTGATCCAAATCCTGCCGTTAAAGAGGCCGCTGCTCTTGAGCTGGTCTTTGCCCCTGAACCTGAATTACTCCCTGATTTGCTGGGTCTGTTAAGTGATGGCGACAGCGATGTGCGCCGCACCGCAATTCAGGCTCTGGGTGCTTTAAATGCCCCTGAAGCCCTTGATGGCCTATGTTATTGTCTTTTAGATGCTGTGCCAGAAGTCGTCGAAGCAGCCCAGGGCGCTTTGATTAAACTAGGCCTGCGCTCACGTGCGGCTTTAGAATCTCGTCTGACTCACGAAGAATGGCCCCAGCGAGCGGCGGCTTTGCGTGGACTGGCGCTGATGCAGCCAGATCCTCAGAGTCTGGTTCCTTTAACCCATGATCCCATCTGGGAAGTACGCGGCGAAGCCTATTTAGCGCTTGGCCAAACCCATAGCGCCATTGCCATGGAAGCACTAGCCAAAAGCCTTGAAACCGAAGCGCATCCCCAGGCTCGCGAAGGACTGATTTCGGGTTTAGGTCTGGTTCAACAACCCCAGGCTCGTCAATTATTGCTTCAGGCTCTGTTAGACCCCCTAAGTCCCGAACCCGCTCAAGTCGTGGCGTCTGCCCTGCAGGCCTATGGCAGTGAAATTCACGCGCCATTGCTTCAATCCGGAATCTGGTCCCCACATCCTCATGTCAGAGCCCTGTGTGCGGCTTTATTAGCCCAGACCAGATGCCCAGATTTGCGCAGTCAGTTAGCGCCTTTGTTATTAGATTCTCAGTCACAGGTTCGCCAGACCGTGGCTTATGCGATTTATGAAGAAAAACCCAAGCGCCCAATCTGGCAGTTTATTGCAGGCTTATATGACCCTGATGATCATGTCTTTGAAGGCTCATTACTAGAATTACTCGCTTACCCTGGAGCGGGTGTTGGGGAACGCTTACTTGAGGCGCTTGATTTACAGACTTCTCTGATGCGGTCTGTTCAGTTGGTGCGCGCCATTGGTGAACTGCGCTTTGAACCGGCGGGTCATGTTCTGATTGAGTTATTAGACCAGATTAGCCAGCCAGCGCTGCTTGAAGCCGTCAGCTGGAGTTTAGGTCAGCTCGGCGCCTGGCGAGCCTGGCACCCTTTGCAGCGCTTATTGGGCCATGATGATTCAGGGGTCAGACAGACGACGATTGAAGCCTTGATTGTAATTGACCCCGAAGGCTGCTGGGAGCGTTTAAAATCTTTGCATCAATTAACCGGCACAGCCCAAAGTAAATTACTTAATGAGTTAGCAGCCCTGCCCGACACCTGGAGCCTGATGCGGCGCGAAATCTTTACCAGCGAAGATTCAAGTTATCGAGCAGCCGTTTTAGAGGCAATTAAAAATGCACCGCCTAAACGCCTGCAGCCCTTGTTAGAAGACTATCTCAGCCGTTGGCCTCATCCC
>CAJYHH010000715.1 GCA_913773825.1 Candidatus Sericytochromatia bacterium
TTGGCGTAAGCGCGGGCTTCTTCGCTGGCGGTGCGATCGCAGAACTCGTTTTCAGGGTGGCCAGCATGACCTTTGACCCAATGGACTGTAACGTCATGGGGATCCAGTTCTTCGACCATTTCTTTCCAGAGATCAGCGTTGGCAACGGGTTTTTTCTGGCTGTTGACCCAGTTATTGCGAATCCAGCCTGGCAACCACTCATTAATGCCTTTGAGCACATATTGAGAGTCTGAATAAATTTCTACTTTGCAGGACTTATTCAGGGCTTTTAGCCCTTCAAGCACGCCGAGGATTTCCATGCGGTTATTGGTGGTCATCGGGTCACCACCACGCAGGACTTTTTCTGTATCACCGCTCCGCATGAGGCAGCACCAGCCACCTGGGCCAGGATTGCCTAAACAGGCACCATCTGTATATATCTTGACTGTTTTCATAATTAAGTGCTGTCATAGTAACATTCCTGGTTTAACAGCCCCAAGCGGATGAACGGCTGATTGCCGTTGATTTTCTTTTCTAATTACTGTACTAGAAACATCTGCCAAGACAGAATCTAAAGGAGCTTGGATGCATGAAGTTTTTTCGCCTGATGATTTTTCTGCTCAGCTTTCAAGCCTTAGCTGCTGCAGGCTTTGCTGCTGAACCAGAAGTACGATCACTGACGGTTGAGGAGATGATCGCTCAATCAGCCTTACAGAGTTTGCCATATCCGATTCTGATTCCAAAAGCTCCAGCTTTTAAGCTGCTTGATGTCAGGCTCAACCAGATTCCCCATGCCAGACTGCAGAGCCAGCTGAGTTATACCTTGGTGTTTGTGTCTGGTGAGAAGAGTTTTATGCTGCAAAGCCGCTTACCCGCCCAAAACCAGACTGCAAGTGCCTGTGACAAGCTGGTACTGGCTCAAAGTCAGCCTGTCTATTTACAAGGTTATGCCTTTGAGCCTCAAATGATTGAGATCTTGAGTCCCGCTTGTTCAGCAGCCGGTCAGGCACTAAGCTCTGAAAGTATTTCTCGGGAGCAAGCTCAGGTTTTGATTCAATCTTTGCGCTGGTATTATCCACTGACGTATCAAGAGCGCTAAGGTCACTTTCTTTCGTTTAGACCTCAGGCTACAATGAAGGTCACATTCTGATTCACTCATTGGCAGGCATTTATGGAACGGAAGCAATTTATTTATCTAAGCGGTATCTTACCGGTCGCTGTCTGTTCGGTCCTGGTTTTTTTATTGTTATTAACCGGCTTTAGTTTGCTTGTCTGGATTGGCTTGCTAATGGCTGGACTTGGAATGTTAGTCTCTGCTTTTGGCTGTTATCACGCTTATCTGTATTACAATGACAAAAAAATTCCAACACGCGAACAAAAAGCTCGTCGCCAGAATTTTTTAGGCCACACCGTTGCCTTGAGTTTAGGTTTAGTCTTTAGCTACCAGAGTTTTCAGATGTTTAGACAATCATCTGATTCAGCTAGCGCAGGTGGCGGTCTGACAATCATTGTTAAAAACACTTCAGATAGACCAGCCAAAGATTTAAAAATTAAAGCTGGTTTTTTTAATCAACATATTAAAGAGCTTCCAGCGCGCGGAGAACAGACATTTAATCTGAATCTGATGCAGGAAACTACTCTGTCTACCGAGTTAGGCAGTGGCAAAGACATTCCCAAAGCATCTATTCAAATTGCTCCAACCGATCGAAATGTATTAATTCGACTGGACTATAATCAGAATATTCTGCCAGAAGTCAATTAATGACTGAGTAACTTGCTCATTAGCCAGCATAGTACATGCCGCTTGTGGCATCTTGAGCGGGCGCT
>CAJYHH010000716.1 GCA_913773825.1 Candidatus Sericytochromatia bacterium
ACCTGGGCAAGCTGGCCCGGTTTAAGCCCGTCTACGTCAGCTTCCAGGGCCTGGGCGGTGACCAGCACCTGATCCAGCTTGGCAATTTGGAGTAAGGGTTCACTTTGAGGGCCGACTTCCTGGCCGGCTGTGACGTTGACATCGACAACCACACCCGCTTGGGGAGAAGTCAGCCAAAAAGCGTTTTCACCTTCAGCCTGAACATTCATAGCCTTGAGCTTTTCGCTGGCGGCGGTCTGGTTAAGATTGGCTTCGCGAAGATTGAGCTCAGCTTCTTTTAAATCTTTTTGGGAGATCGCATAAGCATCTGCCAGAGTATGAGCATTTTCGAGCTCCTGGCTGCGCAGCTTTTCCTGTTCATGCGCCAGTTTTAGATCGCGCCAGAGCTCGGCAAACTCTGAGCTGCGAATCAAGGCAATCCGCTGGCCCTGGCTAACGGTCTGGCCCAGCATGACCCGTAAACTATCAATCCGGCCAGACAGCCGGGGCGAAACCGACCAGACCTGACTTTCCAGCGGGGCCACCTGACCGGGAACCGGCAGCATATCAATCGCGCTGCCGGTGCGGACCTTATAATAACTCAGCCAGGAGGTATTCTGCGGCATGCCGCCCAGTTGAGCACTTGGCAAGGTTTTACGGCCTGTTTGATGGCTGACGCGCTGGGTTTCAGAAAGTGTCTGACCAGATTGAGCAGCAGAAATTTTTTCGCTTTTGTTGTCAGCCTGATGCTCTGCTTGAGAGTCATTTGGCTCAGCTGCGTGATCAGCTGCGTGATCAGAAGAGAGCTGACAGGCACTTGGATTTAAGGGGGATACAACTAGCAGGCTGAATAAAATAAGCAGCCTGCGTAAAGAGATTTTTTTCATGGGGTGGCTCCTTCGGGCTTGGGTAAATTCCAGTTGGTCAGTCGGCGATAGTCCACTAAAGCCAGGCCCAGCTGCTGCAGCAAATCAAGCCGCTCTGACTCCAGATCCAGCACGGTTCGCTGGGTCTGAATCAAATCACCAAGGGTTATGCCGCCTGCTTTTAAGGCCTGCTGATAACGCTCCAACGTGGCGCGGGCCAGCACCAGACGCTGGGATTCGAGATCGTGAATATTCTTTTGCAAAGTCAGAATTAACTGACGCTGAGCAGGCTCCTGAAATTTTAAATGGGTGTTTAAAGCGCGCTGCTGATACTTCAGTTCTTCCAGCTGGCCCTGGGCAGCCTGGGCATCAGCCTGGCCGTACTGCCAGATCGTCAGCGGAATCAAAACCGAAGTATTGAGCGTATGCATCACGTTGCCCGTTGGCAGAGAGTCATAGGCATAGCCCATTTCAAATGAGGGATCAGGCCAGGCCATCCGTTTGGCCAGCTCCAGATCCAGCTCACCTTCAGTCTGCTGGGAGGCCATCACCGCTTGTTGGGGCAAATTAAACTGAGTCGGCCAGCGCTCAGGGGCCTGACACCAGCGCAGCATCAAGGCCTGGGCATCAGCCTGGGTCAAAATGGGCGCAGTTGTCAGCGTTAGCCGCGACCACTGGCTTCGGAGATTTTGCAGTGTCAGCGTTTCCGCATCACTGTCCACCTGCATCCGGCCCAGCTCAAGCGCCAGCCTTTCGCCATCCAATGGCGGCGAAAAGCCTTTTTCGACACTCAGGCGGACGTTTTCAAGCAGGGTCTTAAGTGTAACCAGCTGAGCAGCCATTTGTTCCTGGCGCAGGCGCGATAGGGCCAGACGCACTAACACTTCTTCAAGGTCTGCCAGGCGCTGGTAATAAAGCAGCTCGACTGCTTTTTCAGCCACGCTCAAAGACTGGCGATAACGCTGAACACGCACTTCCCGTTTGCCTAATTCAACCGGTTGGCTAATTGAGACACTGACGCTAGGCCCCACTAAAGGGTCTAAAATCGGGTTAGGGTAATGGGGCGTATTCAGCATTTTGCGCGACAGCGGAATACTGCCAGCTCCAGCCTGCAGCGTCGGATTTTGCCAGAGCGAAGCCCGCAGGAGATCTGCTCGATTTTGCGCCAGGCCCAGCCGGGCCTGCTCAATTTCAGGGTTTTGGGCCCAGATCAAACGGCCCAGGGCTTGCGCGTCTAAAGACCTTGCGTCTAAAGCAGCCGCATCTAAAGCAACAGCCTGAGTTTCTGCACTTAAGCTCTGCCCAGCAGATACAGCCTCTTGGGCCTGGGCTTTTAAATCAAGCTGTTGCAGGGCGGTCAGCTGGGTGATCTGGATTAAAAATAAACGGCTGAGCAGCCAGCGCTTTTTTCTGATTAGCGTGATGAGCGGCATCGGCTAAAACCGCGACAGGGCGTAATCCAGACTCACAATGCCCTGACTGTGTACATGGACGTTAAAGCCGCTGGCAGCTACCCGTTGATTGAGTAAAGACGCTGTTTCAGCTGCGCTGGCGGCCGTGATTTTATCCTGGTTGAGAAAATAGGCATCAAGCAGATTGCCGATATAAAACCCTGCAGTAATGGCGGTAAAAACCCAGGACAAAATATTGGCTGCCGTCAAATCGGTGCCCTCAGGCTGATTCTGGGTGGTAAAGACGCCCACCGTCATCGGCACCAGCGCAATGGAAGCGGCAGTCCCAATAAAGAAAAATAAGCCGTGTTCGGGCTCGTCCATTAAGAGCTGAGAAATCCCCGGAATCACAAACGACATCGTCCAATACCAGTT
>CAJYHH010000717.1 GCA_913773825.1 Candidatus Sericytochromatia bacterium
CGACAATTTCAGTAACATCAGCATTTTCAGCTGATAAGCTCAACGGCACATCAGCAGTACCCGTTGCGAGGTCTAATACCCGCAAATCAGGCCGGGCAGGCAGCTTGCGGGCTAGCTCACGCCGCCAACCCACATCAATCCCCATCGAGAGCGTATGATTCAGAAAATCGTAACGCCCAGCAATCCGGTCAAACATACGCCAGACATCCTGACGCTCAGGTTCAGCAGAAGAAGAAAAATCAGTAGAAGAAAGATGTTCAGTAGTCATGTGTGCATTATCCGCGAGTGTGTGAGCAGCCGCAAGCAAAACCCTCAGTGCGATTTTAAAGAGACCATAAGAGGGCAACTGATCAGCAACTTCAGTCGAAGCAAAATTAAAAAACTCAAAGTAGCAAAATTGCCGCATTCAATCGCATACAGGTCGCGAAATCGTTGCTGACCCGTTATAATCAAAAAATAAGGCAAAAGATCACACGGGAGGCAGATGCATGGCTGAACACGCCAAAGTAACGCAAAAACCGGGCTATGCCCAGCAGCTCGAGCCTATTTTCACTGATATGCGCCTGAGCCGTCGCTCTTTGCGCAGCCAGCCCCGCCCCACACCCGCCAAACCAGATTTAACTCAAGATACCCTTCAATTGAGTAGACCCGCACCGGAATTAAACAATGTGCTCGCCTTCCGCCGGTCTAACCAGCCTTAATCTCTTTTTCTTTTCTTTAAATTCAACAAACTTATTAAGCCGTTTGAAAGCAATCTTCAAAATTCAAGCCGGTATCTATGAAACCGGCCCAAGAGCCTAATTTTTTTGATTCTAACCAGATAAAATCCGCTCCAAGTGCGGATTTTTCACCTTGGATCAATCTATTTGAACGCCCTATACCTCCGAGTCCTGCAGAACTCGCCTGGGGGGCAGAACAGCTTGAGCGCAATGACCTTAGCTCAGCTGATCAAGAACGATTAGATCATCTACTCTCGGCCTATATTGCCAGTCGCAGCGACTTACCCGCTCCCAATCATATCGAGTTAGAATGGGCTCAACAACTGGCTGATCGACATCAGCATCACAATTACCAGCCCAATGCTGAAGAAACAGCGCGAATGCGCGATATCAGCGTCAGATTTGTACTAGCTCAACAGCGACAGCTTGAAGAACTGCTCGCCGCTTTGCCAGCTGCAACCCATCCTCCTACAGCAAGTGATTTAACCTGGGGCCGTGATTATTTTTTAGCTGTACAAGCAGGCGAAGCACCCACACATGAAACATTCCAACGCTTTTTAAAAATTCTTAAAGCCTGTCTGAGCTTCGGCATCAAACTCAGCGAAGCGTGATCCAGAGCTGTTTCTCACCTCAGCCATAAGCTTTAAACAAACAAAAACTAAACAACTAACCAGAGATTCATTAAGTAATCTTTTTTTATTTTTTAAAACTTGCTAACTTCAAGCAGGCCAACACAGGTTAAGCCGGATAGAAAAGACGCGGCGAACCAGGATCCTACGTTTGTCACGCCATGCAGGTATAAGCCACAAAAGCTCAAATCGCCACAACTAACAATCTGTCTGGTTTGAGCAGAATCCTTAAAAAGGGCTCAGAAGTGCCGCCCGGCAACGGGTTGAAAGCACTAAGCCCTTGCAAAAACACATGCATACAGGTTGTGATAGTGTTATGAAAAGTGAGTTAACCCTTCTTAGTTTTTGTTTATTGACGCTTCTTAGTTTCAGTTGTGCCCCTAAGCCCGCCGCAACGGCATCAAGCCCCAATCCTCAGCCCACTACCGCAGTCAGCGCCACACCCAGGCCAACGCCCTTGCCTTCGGCCAGTGTAAGCACTGAGGCCAAAATCCAGCAAATTCTGACTAGCAATGAGCTCAATTTAAAAGTAGATGAAGAGCTTCTGCTGATCGGTGATGTGCTGCTTAGCAACGGTACAAAAGTCTCGCTAGATAGCGTGATGCCATTGCTCAAACTCGATAATCAAAATCCTGATTTACTTAATCTCAACGCTGAGACTCGGCTTGTACGAGCGCTTAAAGCCGGCACCGCTTTGGTCACGGTAGCCTCTAAAGCTCAACCGGATCTAAAAGTATTGGTCACGGTCCGCATCGAGACCCCAGCCCCCGGTATTGACCCCAACGCTGCTCTGGTGGATGTGGAGATAGAATAATGAAACCGATTTGGAAGCTTCTGCTCTGTTTAATTCTGCTGACGGCCTGTCAACCAGGCAATACACCTAATCCTCTTTCAAAAGGGACTGACGCTGAGGCCGTCCCGCTTAACTCATCAGGTGTAGGTCTGACGCTTAAATGGCCGCAATCTGATTTTAAAACTCAAAAAATTCCGACAACAGCAACAGAAGTCCAGATCGAAATTACTGAAGAAGCGAGTTTTCGCAATCTTTACCGCACAACGCTGACGCGTACTGATGTACCGGGTGATTCAGCCAAGCGTCAGATTCGAGTAGATATGCAGGGCGCCAAAGAGCGCACCGTTAAACTAAGTGTCATGGCCCGAAACGCCAATAAAGCGATTGTCGCTGAAGGGACCAAAGTCTTTACCCTTAAAGCAGGCGAACGCAGCCAGGTCAAAGTTGAAGTCTCTCCCAAAAACGAAGTCATCATCATTGGTGGCGGCGGGGGCGGGGGCGGAGGTGGTGGTGGTGGTGGTGGTGGTGGAGGCGGCGGGGGCGAAGGCCCGATTGTCATTCCAACAGACAATCCTGTCCCTACCCCTGTTCCAACTCAGCCTCCGACTAATTTTACGATCACACCTTTAAACTCAACTATCTCAGTTGCAGTGGGTGAAAATGTCAATATTCCACTTAAAATCTGGAACGGCACACCCAATTTTCTTTGGGCTTTTGGCAGTACGTTTTTACCCGCTGGCTTAAAACTGGTAGATGGCACAGGCCAAGACGTTACCATTTCGCTAGGCAGCGGGATTGTCAATCAGCCAACTGATACAGTTTATTTACGCGGCACACCTACAGCTGAAGGCAACTATCAAATTGGTGTAGGTGTAACCGATAGCCGAGGCCCCAACCAGTCTACATCTCGTACTTATGCCCTTGTTGTGCGCAAATTAGAGATTATTCCTGGTCAGGTTGCAACACCCGCTGTTAATCAGCCCTATAGCCAGGCCTTTAGGGTTTTATACGGTACAGGTCCTTATACCTGGACCGCCCAGGGTTTACCTGCTGGTTTAACGGTTAACGCAAGTACAACTGATACGATTACTCTCTCTGGTAATCCTGGTACAGCTTTACTCAACAACACCGTGATGTTTAAACTCAAAGCCACTGATGCCAATAACCGCAGCACAGAGCAAGTCTATGTCTTTGGCTGTGGCGATAACGCTCTGGCGGCTTATAAACAGGCTCAGCCGATTGTGGATACAGTTGCAGTTAACGGTGGTCCAGCTTCGATGTCCGTTAGCGCTGATAACACTGCTGAGCGCACTCTGACAATCAATGGAAGTAAATTCCAAAACGGCTCAATTGTTCTGCTCGACAAACTGGTTCTGACGAGCACGTTTGTCAGCAGTACTCAACTGACTGCAAAAGTGCCAGTTGGTACTAAACCAGGCAAATACAACGTCATCATTGTCAATCCTGATCCAACTGTAGGTCGAATTGAAGGGGGTCTGGGTCTGGCTTATGAAGTCACCGCTGGCGCAACCCTGGCTCCAGCGCCCAAAATCCAGGCAATTTACGCTCGTAGTCTTCCAATTGGCAGCGACACCCCGCTGACAGAACTTGCTGAGCAGCTTATGACTCAGCAAGGTGTACCTAAAGCCTTTGTGCAACATGGCTCGACACCCTTTTTCCCAGTGTTGCTAGTAGGCGAAAACTTTACAGCTCAGACACGTGTATTTTTGTCTGAATTTACATTGCCCAGTCTGGTGCTTAACGAAACCCAGATTCTCGTGACAGTTCCACTTTCACAGCTATTTGTCGATTTACAGGGCTCAGGCTATAACAAGCTGATCGCGGTCAATGGTGATCTGCAAAGCTCAGCCCCCGACGAAGGCAAACTCTGGGTACAGCCAACTCAGACTTCTTATATTGACGTAGGCAATAATCAATCTTATCTGGCTTATGTTTATCCCCAAAAAGGCCCCAGCGACAAAGATCTGGTTGTCTACGCTCGCGGCTGTGGCTTTGAACGCCCTCATCTGTTTCAGATGAGCACCAGTAGCGCCAATCTTGACCGCGTTGTCGAGACATCTGGTTTAGCCAAACTGGTCATTAAAGCAGGGACTTTAACCCCTAATCCCGTGCCTTACGATATGCGCATCTTTAGCGTCGATATTGGCACACCTTATTTAACAGGCACAGCCTCTCAGGTATTTCAGGCTCAATCACCTGGTATTACGGTTAGCAGCTGTGGTCCAAACTCCATTGACCCCAATATTGCAAAGGCAATTAACCTAAACGGAACAGGCTTTGTTCCAGGCATCAATACAACGTTCATTCTGCAAAACAGCGGTTCATCTGCGACAGAATTCCCCGCTTTGGTGACGCCCGTACTGAGCTCGATTTTAGGCGCGCCGATTGTCCCAGCTGGTCTACCGGCTGGTCAATACAAAGTCCGTGTAGATGTGCCAGCAGGCAATCCTCAGTATCCAGCTGGAGCGACGTTTACAACGGCTAATACTTGTCTCACAATTGAGAATATTTTTGCTCCCGCTCCAGTTGTAACAGGTATTTCGCCCGCAACAATCCCCAACTATGTGGAGTTTGCTGAAAATATCACAATCAGCGGCACAGGCTTCTTGCAAGGTGCATCTGTTTATGTTGGCGGCAAACAAATTGCCTCTGGTAGCGGCAGCTCGACTTCTATTGCGATTTCAACTGACGCCATCCGCGATATGCGGCCTGGTGAATACACCGTTTATGTGCAAAACGCTGATGGCCAAATTTACCCTCCAGTTGGTCAGGAAGCATCTGCTCCCAAGCTG
>CAJYHH010000718.1 GCA_913773825.1 Candidatus Sericytochromatia bacterium
GATGCTGAGCGCTTTATGACCGTTAGCGATGACCCTGCTTTTGAGCGTGAACTCAGCATGGGTCTCTCAAAGATGTTAGAGCTGATGAAACTGCCGGCAGAATCCCGTACTCAGATTTTAACCCAAGGCGTAGAAGTTAACGGCAAACATAAAGATATTCAAGAGATGAATCTGCGCGAGCTGCGACAGGCTTCTCAGCAAATTAAGCGCGAAGGCAAAACACGCTGTGATCGCTGCCGTCGCTGGGTTGATGCTGTTCAGGAACTCGACGGTCAGTCTTACGGCTATGGTGGTTCTCATACTTGTTATGAGGACGAGATGGAAGAGCGACGGGCACTGAGTGCTGGCCGGATTCCGGCTGAGCAGCTTGATCAGGTTCTCAGCACGCTTAAAAGTGCTGCACCCGTTGACGCACCTGCTGATCAGCCTGCTTTAGCCTGGTTACCCGACAGTCTGTATCAGCTGTATGGCCAGCTTTTACAGGATCAAGCCGGTGGTGAAATTTCTCGTGAAGGCCTGCAGCGCGAGCTTGAGATGCTCGGTAAGCTGATGCATATGTGTCAGAACCGCCAAAAAGAAGTCAAACAGCTGCTTAAGACGCTTGAAGAGCTGGAATAGCAGAGATAGCCGTGGGCTATGAAGGCCGTGGGCTGTAAACAAAGATGTCTTTGTCTTCATAGCCTGCAAAGCCCATAGCCCTTCTTACTCTACTCTAAATAGAAACAGGGCCCACCTAGGTGAGCCCTGTTTTGTTTTGGACTATTTTGCTTTTTGCTTACTTTTTGGCGCAGACGATCAGGTTTGGCATGGGTTTAATGCCGCGCTTTTCGTAAAATCCAGCGCGCTCGGTGAAATCGGTATGGAAGGTCTGGAAATAAACCGTTGTGTGGCTGTACTTGTCGATCACAGCATCAAGCAGCATGCCGTCGACACCCAGGCTGCCATATTCAGGATGGGAAACCATTTCTGGAATCCAGGTAGTGGACACACCGTCGCTTAAGGCGCGGATCCAGCCAATCAGCTCGCCATCGGGCAGGCTGACAGTGGCCATATAAGAAGAGTTGACGAAGGCCTGTCGAATCATTTCTGCATCCAGATTGGGGCGATCGCCACCAATTAGATGATAAAGATCGATGACGTGCTCAGGGTTGACTTCAGCGGGGTTTTCGTGCAGTTCAAATTGACTCATGCGCCTTACTCTTTACCAGTTTGATGCATACATTATAGCTTATTTAAGCCTTTGTGCGAGAAGATAAAGCCATGATTAAGCCCCAAGCGGCTGTTATAACAGGGCTTGGGGCGAATGCTTGTGAGTTGCTTTTAATCAGTAGTTTAGATTAAGCGCCACGCGTTCCAGCTCAGTTGGCGGTACATCGCCAAAGGCAACGGCAATAAACTTCTCGTTGTGGGTTGAATAATAGTTATTGGGAGCCTGACTGCTGAGGTCTGTGATTTTTTTGATCAGATTCAGACTAAATGCTCCTGCCATCAGGGTCACAAAGGCGTTCTGCTGGGGACGGACCGTAATCATCAGGTCATTGAGGCCGTCAGTAAAGTTCAGGACTTTAATCTGAGCGCCAAACAATGAAAAAATCTGAATGTCTTTAAGCTTAAAGCCTGTAGGGAGATAACCTGGCAAATTGACGTTGACACCCGCACTTCTTGCGGCTTCGAGGCTATTGTAAGTCAGGAATGAGTTTTTGTCTTTACCCGATAGATTCACTTTATTTAGCTGGCCACCGGGAGCCAAATCGTTAATGACAGGCTTGGGACCGTGATTAAAAGTGACATAGCCTGATTCTGAGTACGGGGTATCAGAAAAATTCCAGCTGCCATCAGGGTTGAGTGCGTCCCAAAAGCGACTTTCTTTAATGACGTGAAAAGAGTCTTTTTCAAGCCAGTAACGACGACGTGGGGTTAGGGCCATCGATTGATCTTTGCCATTGCCGTCTTTATAGATGGCCTTGTTTTTGGGAATAAAATCAACAACATAAGCGAGATTGGCGTTGATGCCTTCTTCTCGGATAATTTTGATGTCGTAGTTTTGTTTGAGCAAATCATTTTGTAGCGGAAACAGGCTTAAAATGACACGCTCAGGCATATAAGAAGTGTTTTTGCCACCCTGGCTGAGAAAGAGCTTTTCTTCAGGGAAATAAGCGCTGTTGACGCCGTTTTTCATATGAAACTTAATGCCGCGAATAGTCGCGGGGCTGGTGATTTCGATATCGTAGTTATCACGATCAGCAAAAGCAATTTTGGCTTTGGCATCTAAGGGAGCGGTGCCCTGTCGGTAGACGCGTAGCGTGCGTTCACCGGTAAAGCCTTCTGATGAAGTGCGGGCTGACATGCCGTCAATAATTTCTTGCGGGGTAATAGCAAAAGCGGCGCCTGGTAAGGTCTGGAAGCCGATAACAAAAGTAGCAGCGAGAGTGGTTAGCCAGCGTGATTTCAACATATTCGGTATCCTCAGCTTATATCCTGTGTATATCCATACAGGTATTTGATTCTATCCTAAGCCATACAGACGCAGGGACTCAATGATTTGTTTCGTGTTGTTCTTACTGAGTCAGTAAAAGCGGCTAGATTAAGCATGGTTGCTTGTTTAGCCAAAAAATTCTTCTTCATAACGATGCTCCCGCGACATCAAGGCATTAATTGCCTGTGAGGGTGAAAGCGAGTGTTCGAGGATCTGATAAACCCCTTCAGTAATCGGCATATCAAGATTAAAAGCCTGACTCATCTTAAATACAGAACGAGTGGTGGGTACGCCTTCTGAGACGTAAGACATGGTGCCCAGAATCTGCTCTAACGTCTCACCTTGGGCCAGACGTTCTCCCACTTGGTAATTACGGCTTAAACGGCTGGAACAGGTGGCGATTAAATCGCCCATTCCGGCTAAGCCTCTAAAGGTTGAGGCCTGAGCACCCATTTTTAGCCCAAACTGAGTCATTTCGACTAGCCCGCGCGTCAGCAGCAAAGATTCTGTGTTTTGCTGATAACCTAAGCCGCCGCTCATACCTGAAGCCAGGGCGATAATGTTTTTAAGTGCTCCCGCAACTTCAACGCCGACAATATCACGATGACCATAGACTCTAAAATGAGGCGAAATCATCGCTGTTTGAGCCGCTTCGACCACTTCTTCAAATGGTGAGGCGACAACCGTGGCGCTAGGATGGCCCATTAGAATCTCTTTAGCCAGATTGGGGCCCGATAAAACGCCCAGTTTACGGCAGCAGGTTTCTTCGCGAATAATCGTTGAGATGCGTTTAAAGGTCGTGTGCTCAAAGCCTTTAATGCAGTGAATTAAAATCTGACTGCCGTCCAGATAAGCGCCCATATCGTGAAGCACCTGGCGGGCGCTGGCCGAAGTCACGACTAAAAACAGCAGCGGGCACTGTCTGATTACATACTCCAAATCAATACTGGCTTCGACCCGATCCGTTAAATCCGTATCACCGCTGTATTTGGGATTGCGCTGAGTGCTGTTAATGGTTTCAACGACTTCTGGATTACGTACCCAGAGCTTGATCCGGTTTGCGGGGTTACGCGTCAGCAAATGCACAATCGTGGTGCCCCAGCTGCCGCCGCCGATAACGCCGATGTTCATGTTTGCTTAGCTCCTGCTGCGATGCTGCTGTAAAGAATGTAAGCCATCAAACCATATGCCGGGGAGGGGG
>CAJYHH010000719.1 GCA_913773825.1 Candidatus Sericytochromatia bacterium
TCCCAAAGTCAACTTTGCGGGCATCGACTATTCGCTGGCCGTTGACGACCAAGGAAACCCTATTCCCCCACCGGATAATATCTCAGCGCTAAAATTCCGCGAAGACGAAGGCTCGTTCTTAGCCGGTGCTCTAGCTTCACTGCAGTCTCCGTCAGGCAAAGTGGGCTTTGTGGGCGGCATGAGTATTCCGCTGATCAAACGCTTTGAAGCCGGATTTGAAGCGGGCGCAAAAGCCGTCAATCCTAATGTTAAAGTGACTTCAAATTACGCTGGCGTTAACTCGGCTGCATTTAAAGACCCTGGTAAAGGTAAAGAGCTTGCTACTGGTCAGTTTGCCAGTGGTGTTGATGTGATTTACCACGCTTCTGGCGCTACGGGTTTAGGTGTTTTTGAAGCGGGCCGTCAATTTAAAAAATATGCCATCGGTGTTGATAGTGATCAGGCTTATGAAGCGCCTGAAGTTGTTTTGGCCAGTATGGTCAAACGCGTTGATAACGCTGTATTTAAGATCATTGACGAATGCTCTAAAAAAGAAATTGTCAAAGGTGTGCGCTTCTTTGGGCTTAAAGAAGGCGGCGTTGACTTAATTTTTAATCCTGAGCTCAAAGATAAAATCAAACCCGCCGATATGGACAGACTGGAAGCGATTCGCGCTGACTTAATTAGCGGCAAACTCAGCCTGGAGGCCAAACATGGCAACTAAAAAGCTGAATACAGCCACCCTCGCTGGTCAAGAATGGCTGCTTGAACTCAAAGGCATTCAAAAGCGCTTTGGCCCTGTCATTGCCAATCGCAATATTGATTTAAAAGTCAAAGCCGGTGAAGTTCACGCCTTAGTTGGCGAAAACGGCGCGGGTAAATCCACGCTGATGAAGATTCTCTACGGGCTGTACAAACCTGATGCAGGCAGCCTTCACTATAACGGCCAGGAACTGCATCATCATTCTCCGCAAAAAGCGATTGAGCTTGGAATCGGCATGATTCATCAACACTTTATGCTGATTCCGACCCTGACTGTTGCCGAAAACGTGGTCTTGGGCGAAGAGCCTCGCAAAGGTTTTGCCGTAGACCGTAAACTGGCTTCGGCTAAAGTTCGCGAGATTTCTGAGCGCTTTGGTCTGGCTTTAGACCCTGACCGCAAAGTCTCGGATCTATCAGTCGGGGAGCAGCAGCGCGTTGAAATTATTAAGCTGCTTTATCGCGGTGCAGAGCTGTTGATTCTGGATGAACCAACAGCAGACCTGACACCGGGCGAAGTTCAGGCCTTTTTTAAAGTCCTGCGCAGTCTGGTCACCGAAGGCAAAAAGACGGTCATTATCATCACTCATAAACTAGACGAAGTGATGGCGATATCAAACCGGATTACGGTTATTCGCCAGGGTGAGACGATTAACTCATTGATTACCGCTGAGACCCAGCCAAGTGAAATTGCCCGTGAAATGGTGGGTCGTGAAGTCAGTCTGGTGGCTACTCGCCCGGTTGTTAAACGCGGTGATGTGGTCTTAAAAGTCAATGATCTGAGCGTTAAACGCCCAGATGGGGTGATGGCTTTAGAAAACTGCAGCTTTGAGATTCATGCCGGTGAGGTATTCGGGATTGCAGGGGTTGAAGGCTCAGGCCAGCGTGAGCTGATTGAAGCTTTAATGGGCCTGCATCGTCAGAATATTAGCGGCGGCAGCATTAGCCTCTTAAATCAGCCCATTGATCATCTCAGCCCGATGCAGCGCTTAGATGGCGGGATTTCACATGTTCCCGAAGACCGCCATGCCAGAGGTCTGGTGCTGGATTTTTCGATTTCAGATAATCTTTTGCTGGGGCAACAGCATCACTTCACTCAAAACGGCCTGCTTGAGACCGCTAAAATTCAAGAACACGCCAAAACCCAGATTAAAAAGCTGGATATCCGTCCGCCTTTGCCGCAGGTTGCGGCCCGTGGATTGTCAGGTGGCAATCAGCAAAAAATCGTGATTGCGCGTGAATTTTTTCGCAATTTTCACTTTCTGATTTCGGCACAGCCGACTCGCGGCGTTGATATTGGCGCAATTGAGCAGATTCATGCCCTGCTGCTGCAGGCTCGCAGCGAAGGCAAAGCGATTTTGCTGCTCTCTGCTGAACTTAGCGAAATTCTCTCACTGAGCGATCGCATCGGCGTGCTTTATAAAGGCAAGCTGGTCAAGATTCTGCCTTCAGAGGGCACAACTGCTCCTGAACTTGGCAATCTGATGACCGGCGCTAGCCAGATGACAGGAGCGAAGTCATGACCCAAAATCTTGTAAGTCCAGATAAAACACCGGGCAATGACCATAGCGCGACAACCGAAGCTGCGCTGCGTCCCGAAGCGCCCACTGTGCTCAAAGGCCAGGGTTTACGCGCTGCTGCCGGCCCGATACTGACGGTTCTGGCCGTTATGATTTGTTCAAGCCTGTTGATTCTGGCGTATGGCCAGAGCCCGCGGGCTGTGTATTCAGCTTTAGTTGGCGGTACTCTGCTCAATCCGTTTGGCTTGGGCCAGATGCTGTATAAAACGACCCCGCTGATTTTTGCGGGTTTATCGGTTGCGCTGGCTTTTCGGGCTGGACTGTTTAATGTTGGCGCAGAAGGCCAGGTTGCGATGGGCGGTTTTTGTGCGGCTTTAGCTGGGGTGTTTATTCCGGCCAGTACGCCCATGGTGCTGGCGATTCCGCTGGTGATGCTGGCTGCTTTTTTAGGCGGCGCTGTTGTGGGCCTGATTCCAGGTCTGCTGAAAGCCTATTCTGGGGCTTCAGAAGTCATTGTCACGATTATGCTGAACTTTATTGTGATGGCGCTGCTGAATTTCCTGCTGATTACATATTTCAGGGTGCCCGAAACCCTGCACACACCGCCTGTGAACGAAGCCGCTCGTCTGATGAAGCTCTCTGAAGTGATGCCTGCCTTACATGGTTCGGGCGTCAGTCTGGCGCTGTTTTTAGGCCTGCTGTTTGCCGGTGCGGTCTGGTATCTGTTTGAAAAGACCCGCTTAGGTTATGAATGGCGCGCGATTGGACATAATCCCCAAGCTGCTGAAACAGCCGGTATGCCAATTAAAGCCCGTCAGGTGCTGGCGTTTTGCGTGGCTGGTGGTTTAGCTGGTTTAGGCAGTCTGCACTTTGTGCTGGGCTATAAATATTATTTTGAAGAAGGTTTTGGCGCCGGAGTCGGCTTTATGGGTGTGGCTGTTGCGCTACTCGCCCGTAATCATCCGCTGGCAGTGATTCCTGCTGCACTGCTGTTTGGCTGGCTCAGCCAAGGTGGTCTGGCAATTAATGCCTTGGTTCCAAGAGAACTGATCGATATTCTGCAGGCTGTGTTAATTCTGGCGCTGGTTTCTAGCCCCTGGATTCTGCGCCGCTGACTCAAGGAGGCCTGATATGGAAAATCTCTGGCCACAATTACTCTCACTTAACTTTTTAATTCAGGTTATACGGATCTCGATTCCGTATATTCTGGCTGCAACTGGCGGCCTGATGGCTGAACGCAGCGGCGTTGTCAGTCTGGCGCTTGAAGGTATGATTTTAAATGGTGCTTTTGCAGCCGCTGCTTTAACTTATGGCACGGGTTCCCCCTGGATTGGTGCCCTGGCCGGTATGGCTGTAGGTGCTCTGACTTCACTGATTCATGTCGCGGTCTGTTTGCGCTTTCAAG
>CAJYHH010000720.1 GCA_913773825.1 Candidatus Sericytochromatia bacterium
GTTGGCTGGGCCACAGCCTATGCGCTTAAAAGTTATCAGGAAAAAGTCGAAGAAAGCCGGACTTTTACCCGCAACGGCAAAATAGATCCAAAAGCCGTTTTTAGTCCGGCTTTTATTTATAACCAGATCAATAATGGCCGTGATGGCGGTTCAACTTTTATTGATGCGCTCAATCTACTCTCCAATCAAGGTGCTGTCTCACTAGCTGATATGCCTTATAGCGAACACGACTTTCGCAAAAGCCCTAATCAGCAGATGAAAAATCAAGCTCGTCGCTATCGCATCGACTATTGGCGCCAGGTCAATATTCGCGACCTCAAAGAAGTAAAAGCTCAGCTTAATGCCGGTTATCCGGTCCTGATCGGCGCCTTAATTGACGAAGGTTTTGTAAATACTCGCGGCAATGCGATTTGGCAGCAGTCCCGCGGCCAGAGCCTGGGCGGACATGCCATGGCTCTAGTTGGTTATGACGATGCTCGTCAGGCTTTTAAGCTGATTAATTCATGGGGCACCGGATGGGGTGATCAGGGTTTTGGCTGGGTCGACTATAAGTTTTTTCCTCAGGTGGTGCGCGAAGGCTATGTCGCCAAAGATGCTGTAAACGGTAAAGGTCCTGCAAGCAGCTTTGATCCCCAGCACCAAGAGCCTGAGTATCAGCCTGACCCTAGTTATGAGGATTCAGAGCCCGCTGCTGAAAACGCTGAATTTGATATCGAAGACGTTGAGCATAATCTGCCAGCCCCAGTCCCTGAATATCTTCAATATGGGCCTTTTATGAAGCTGACGGGTCCGGTTCAGATTCCGGCTGCAGCGGGTCAGCATATGCAGGTAGTGGTGCGATTTTATTATGACAATGGTCGTGGTGGTAAAGGCAAACCCGTACCCTCACGAGTCCCGGAAGTGTTTTCAGTTGTAGATGAAGGCGTGGCTGCTACCGGCACCCCTCAGCTAGAACTGCCCGGCCAGGGCATGAACGACCAATGGTATGCTTTTATTCCTTATAACGCCTTTGATTTACCCGGTGGGCGCGTTAATTTAGTCGCTGAACCTATGTTATATGTTGATAATTTTGGGATTAAAACGGGCACATTGATTCCCTTTTGGGTTAAAACCAGCGGCAAGCCGACAACTAACCCCGGCCAGCAGACCAATACCAATCAGAATACAGCTCTACAAGCCGCTCATGCTTTTATTGATGCTATGGTTCAAGAAAACTATCAACAGGCCTGGAATCTCTTTACCGAAACCAGTAAACAACGTCTCAGTCAACTGATTGCGAAGCAACGCCAAACGTCCCTTAGCAAAGCGCGTAATATGTTTGACTCTCAGGATGAGATTTTACTTGAGCATTTCTGGCCCACTATCCGTGAAAGCCTGGCTCAAGAAAACTGGTTTAGTCGGAACTTCAGCGTACAAAGTGTTAAGGAAAATCAGGTGATTATCCAAGTTATACCCAAGGGTGAAATAATGGTGTTCAAGCTTGAAGGCGGAGATTGGAAACTTGCCTTTATAGAAGGCTCTAACTAGTACAGAAGCCTAATTTTTAAGCGCCACAAACCCATAATCCAGCAACTGCTGCCAGAATCCAGATAAATCCGGGCCAGGCTCATTGAGTTCGGCCCAACTTTTTTGTCCCTTGATGTTTAACCAGACACGTCGCGTTTGTTCAGTTAATTCCAGACGGATGCCACGACCATTATCAAGCAAGTTTTCTTGCAGACTAACAAACCCAAACGGTACAGGAATGTCTTGAGATCTGACCCGCACACGCGCTTGCTGACCAGCAACAGATGTGGGATCAAAATGGGATGTAACATATAGCGCAAAATTCTGAGGCGGACGTAGCTGATCTATTAAAGCAAGCTGTTCAGTTTGGCTAAGCGTCTGCAGATAATCGGGCAAACCAGGTAAATAGTCGGCCAGATTCCAGGCTTGTTCATCAAGCCAGCGTCTGGGCTGCCAACCACATTGACTTAAGAGTGCAAACCACTCTGGCTGAGTCCAAAGATGTTCACAGCGCTGTAGCCAGGTATCGACTAAAAACGCATCTGAAGCAGCAGCTTCTGCCCCCATCATTTCAGTTGCAACCGCTATTGCGCGTTGATAGTGACGTTTAAGCAGATGACCTTCAGGCAGCCCTCGAAAAAAGGTCCGGCACAGCATCAGACCTTCATTCCAGTCTTCAGGATTTTTCCAAAGCGAGTAAAGAATCTGCTGCACGGCCAGTATCTCTTTTCGGGCATAAGCCGCATAAACCATCAGATACGCCACCCCCTCAGCCGCTAAAGCAGATCGCAAGGCTTTTAAGCCTGCTGCCGGATCAGGCAGATGATGAATCACGCCAGAGGAATGAAGATAGTCAAAGGTCCCAAGTTTAGGCAAAGCTTGTAAATCAGCCCGTAGTAACTTGACCCGATGAAGATGCCCAGCCGATGTTAGACGTGCCCTTGCAATCTCAAGCGAGGCCTGACTCAGATCAACAGCTGTGATTTCAGCGTCTGGATTAGCTTCAGCTAACTTTAAAGTCGAAAAGCCCGTGCCACACCCTGCATCTAAAATGCGCAAAGGCCGCTTAGGCAAACGGCCATGTATATACCAATGCGCAAAAGCACCGTCTGCCTGAGGCGGTTTAACCTGTTCCAGTGCGCCTAGTGCCAGAGGCGGAAAAGGAAATCGTTCATATTGAACCCGCACATTCTGGGTCAGGGTTTGAGGATCAGCTTCTGAATGCGTAAAGCTCATCCAGCTTAGCTAGTCGGCGTCAGCTTTCGCGCCATCATCATTTCCTGATGCATATATTCTTCATACAGAGCCAAAACTCGATCCCGTTTTCCTTTGCCCACATCTGTCAGCGGGCAAGTGGTAATTGTATTTTTAACAAGGCCCAACATAATATCGCTGGCACCATTTAGCAGTTGCCTAACCGCATGCATCCCAAGTTTACTGGCTAGCAATCGGTCAAATGAAGTGGGTGAACCGCCGCGCTGAATATGGCCCAAATTAGTAAAGCGCATGCTGACGCGATCAATGCCGCGGCCCAGCAGATTATCGCTAAGCAAAGCCTGAAGTTCTTCGTCT
This sequence comes from Candidatus Sericytochromatia bacterium, assembly GCA_913773825.1. Lineage (GTDB taxonomy): Bacteria > Cyanobacteriota > Sericytochromatia > UBA7694 > UBA7694 > CAJYHH01. The sequence goes on from CAJYHH010000720.1 coordinate 3,079, forward strand.
GAATAACGTGTAAAACCTTCAGCTTTAATCAACATCGCGTGCTTTTTAGAGCGTCTAAATGCTTTAAACACAAGATTACAGAAAGTTTCAGGCTCAAAGTCATCTTGTAACTCAGGGATTAAAACGGCTAAAGCTCCACAGCTAATGGCAGAGTTAAGCGCCAGATAGCCACAGTTGCGGCCCATCACTTCAATGACAAAGATACGACCATGAGAAGAAGCCGTATCGCGCAGTTTGTCGACATTATAAACAATGGTATTAAGCGCTGTATCAACGCCAATTGCCATATCTGTACCAGCTAAATCATTATCAATCGAAGCCGGAATCCCGACGACGGGCAAGCCGCTTTCTTCAAACAGGGAGTGAGCGCCGGTTAAAGACCCGTTCCCACCAATTACTATCACACCCTCAATATCACGATGACGCAGATTATGATAAGCCTTCATCACATAGGGCTTTTCCTGAAACAGCGGATAACGAGCTGTCCCAAGAATGGTACCACCGAGCTGTAAAGTCCCTGCAATATCATGATTGGTCAACGGCATAATATTGCCTTCAACCAGACCCTTAAAGCCATCATAAGCCGCATAAACCTGCATATCGTTAAAGCTGGCCTCGCGGATAATTCCGCGCAGAGCAGCATTCATGCCTGGGGCGTCACCGCCACTGGTGAGAACCAGAATTTTCTTCATGACTGCGTCTCCTTAGGTATGTGAGGTAGATGTGAAGTAAGCAAAAAAGACTTCGTCTTGTTCTGTGTTTTAATCAACTAAAATGTCAGCAGCTAGTTTAAAATCTCGCTGTAGTAAAGGTTGAACAGCAGAAATTTTTTCAATTAATGCATCAAGTGCCAGTGGATCCACTTCTGGAGCAGGGCCTAAACTTTCGGCAAAACGCCGCGCCTGCTCTTCAAGTAAAGTATCAATCGTTGCACTGACAGAATTCGCCAAAGCCTGAACATGGTAACCACCTTCAAGCAAAAATCCGGCTTTGCCGCGGCAATGGCGACCGGCTTGTTTCATGACGGCTTCTGTTAACTGGGCAAAGCCTGTTGCGGTTAAACCCATTTGGGTCAGAATATCTGCATGATGGGCATCATAACCCGCTGAGACTAAAATCAACTCAGGTTGAAATTTATCTAAAGCAGGTGCTACCAGGGTTTCAAACGTGCGTAAAAACTCAGCATCGCCATATCCGACCGGTAGTGGAATATTCAGGTTATAACCCATACCCGGTCCTTCACCAATATCCTCGATCAAGCCTGTACCCGGCCAATTAGGGTCCTGATGCCAAGAGACAAAAAAGACTCGCGGATCGCGATAAAACACATGCTCTGTGCCATTACCGTGGTGAGCATCCCAGTCTAAAATTGCGACGCGCTTAAGGCCAACTCGCTCAAGAGCGTATAGAGCGGCTAAGGCAACATTATTAAACAAACAAAAACCCATGCTGTGTTGGGGCATGGCATGATGCCCAGGCGGGCGCGCCAGTGAAAAAGCTGTGTCGCAGCGGTCACTCAGCAAAGCCTCAGTCATATCAACAGCTGCACCTGCAGCGTTAAGGGCTGCAGCCCAGCTACCGGGTGAAGCAATCGTGTCTTCATCCAGACGACGGCCTGATCCTGCTTGTGCACAAAAAGCTTCTAGTTCAGCTAGATAGCGAGGTTCGTGTAAGCGCAGTAGCAAATCGCGCTCTATCAAGCGTGGGTTTTTAACTGTCAGATGGCGACGCAAATCTGAAGTTTCAAGTTGTTTCAGAATACTGCGCAAACGTTCAGGGGATTCAGGATGGCCACCTGTGTCGTGGGCAAGAAAGCTGTCGGAATAATAAAGCCAGGGCTCAGACATGCTCAGACCTCTTTTTTGGCAGATTCTGCCCCATCAGTAGAAGAACCGGATTGGTTTTCAGACCCTTTTTCAGCACTCTTTTCAGGCAAGGGTTCAGGCAAGGGCTGTAACCAGATGTCGGGTTGGGGCTGACCCGGCAATAAATCAAGTTGTTGGGGGCTAGAGAGCTCTACCCCGCTATCAGCAAGCCTAGCGCCGCCAAAGAGTGAAGCGGGCGTTTTCATGCCTTCACTGGCAACCTGCTGGCGGGTTGTAAGTTCTTGAGATGGACGAATGGTCACACCTTGAAACAGCTGGGATGGGTCAACCATCGGCGCTCGTTGCTCACGAAGGCGCTCAGGAGACATCAGCTCGGGCGCATTGCTCGGACGTCTTCCCAAGCGGCGCAGAATATCAGACAGAGTACGAGGCACGGGCCGATAACGGGTCAAAGTGTTTCTCCCAGGGCTGTTCGCTTTTCATTATAGCGGATTCTAAGAGGACTAATAGACTAGAGCTCTGATGACATCAGAGCATAAAAACCATTTTGTCTTTATGCTTCATTCTTTAGTGGATTGTTCTCCGTCTATTGTCCACTTCTATCTGGCTGAATCCGTGTGGGGCACTATGATAATATAGGTTTTGATTCGCCGGACCCTGCGTCAGTCAGGGCCGCTAGAAAGCGGGTTTTAAGACCATGGCCAAACCCATCCGTGTAGAAAAAGTCTCTTCTGAAGTAGAAAAGGTCCTGAGCCTGATTATGCAGCATGATGTTCACGATCAGCGCGTCAGTGAACATTTTGGTTCCATTACCCGCGTTGAGCTGACGGGCGATCTTAAACATGCAAAAGTCTTTATTTCAGTCTATGGCACTGAAGAAGACAAACGCTCGTTTATGGAAGGTCTGGATTCAGCCAAAGGCTTTATTCGTTCTGAGTTGGGTAAACAGACGACACTCCGTTATGTACCCGCTCTGCACTTTAAGCTGGATCGCGCACTTGAAGAAGGTGCACGGGTGATCTCGCTGCTTGATGAGATGAAGGCCCGAGGTGAACTCTAGTCAGCCAGCTCGCTGGCTCCCTCTCGACAAGCCAACAGATCATACTTCACATGATTTAGTCGCCCGGGCGCGTAAGCGCCTGGGTTTTAAACGCATTGGCCATACTGGCACTTTAGATCCAGACGCTACAGGTGTACTGGTCTTGGCAATTGGCAAAGCAACTCGCCTGATTCAGTATTTACCCGGCGGAAAAGCTTATCGCGCTTTAATCCAGATGGGCGTCACAACTGACAGCTATGACGCAGCTGGAACTGTTATCAGTGAAACCCCTGTACCAGATCTTTCAACAGCTGAGATTCAGGATTATCTTTCAGGTTTTTTAGGCCCCCAGCAACAGATTCCGCCAATGGTTTCGGCTATTTCAATTGGTGGTAAACGCCTTTATGAACTGGCTCGCCAGGGTATTGAAGTTGAACGGCCGGCACGCTCAGTTGAGTTTTATCAAATTGATCTGCTGCGCTGGGAATCTCCCTGGCTCGAAATTGAGGTCAGTTGTTCAGCTGGCACTTACATTCGCAGCTTGGCTCATGATCTCGGGCAGCAAATTGGCTGTGGGGCGAGTTTACAGACACTCTGCCGCACCCGTGCCCATGCTTTTACGCTTGAGCAGTCCATGAGTTTAGATAGCTTACAGCCTATTAATGAATCAGCTGAACAAGGCTTACCAGCTGATTGGCCCCTGCAGCATCTTCCAGCTGTGACGCTGGCGCATGATCACGCCATTAGAGCCCTGCGCCTGGGCCAGTCATTAAATCAACAGGCTATTACAGACTCACTTTTTCAACCCAGCCCCGAAACAGACTTTGTGCGAATCTACACCCCTGACGGTGAATTTGCAGCCCTGGGCCAGATTAAAACTCAAGCTCAACCAGATGCTGAGCAGCCAGAAGAAATCCTGATTCGACCCAAACTGCTCTTACTAGATCCGATTACAGAAAAAAGTACATCTTTAAGTCTGTAAACAGCAGCTTTAACCTAATCCAAACTACGATTAGTTGGCGGCTTGAGTAAAAGCACTAAAAGCGCCGCCTTCAATCATGGCATTAAGCTCATTGCGATTTTCTGGCAATAACAGATGCTCCATGCCATCTAAGACTGTCAAAAGATCCAGTGTCTGGGCAAGTGTATCAAGCACTAAAGCCCAATTGGTCTCAACTAAATAATAAAGGTTGGGATCATTGCCATAGCCAAACAAATAAGTTTGCATCAGGACCATGGCCCAGACCTCGAGATAATTACCCTTTGAAAGCTGCAGACCTGATTTTTGCTCAAGCTGAGGGCGGAAGATTTTAATTTGAGCATAGAGTTGCTCAGCTAACTGAGACTGCAAAGCCACTTCAGCATCAGTCAGCGGCCGATAAATAGGCAATGGACTCACTTGTTCCCACTGTTCATAGAGGTCAAACAGCTCAGGTGCAATCTCTTCTTTAAGTTGGCCAGGTTCTTGTTGAGTCAGATCAATCAAAGCATTCTGAACAAGGATCTGAGTCAGGACAAGTGGAATTTCACGCCAGATATTTAAACTAGCCGGCTTAATTCGCTGGTCAAATTCTTCGACAATATCCAGCCAGACAGTTGCTTGCAAAGCGACCATTGTTTCAAGCATCAGGCCTTGATTAAAGCCCTGAATCACAATCTGCCGAATTGCAGCAATTGCAGCACTGGCGTGATAATGGCGCACCATATCATCAAACGATTCGGAGTCTAAAACTTCTTTATACTTTGCAAGCTCAGCTTCACTTAGGGGCTGAGTCAGCAACTCTAAGAGATCAAGTTCCTCCGCCATGCCAGTACTCCTCAAACAAAATGGTATCTGGAACATTATACCCGATTCGCACTTGGCGCCCGCTCAGCGCAGCCAGGATGCCAGCCGCAAAATCTCCCTTTAATAACAACGCGTAAATCTCAGCAAAACGTTTAAGCAAGCCCTGTAAGACCTGTTCAGGCTGCCAGTGTTGCCCTGTTATCTGCAGCAGAGAAATACCTGGGTTCTGGCTAAAGCTTGTTTGATTGAGATTCACCCCAAAGCCACACACATAATAAAGCGGACGCATATCAACCAGCCTGGAGTCAATTAACATTCCAGCCAGTTTACGATTGTTTAGTATCAGATCATTAGGTGCTTTAAGCTCTATCTCTAAACCAGTCTGGGCCTCAAGTCCGTCTAAAAGCGCCCAGGCTAAGGCCCAGGGCAGCTCAGGCAGAAGCCGCTCTGGCTTTAGCAAAAACGAGACATATAAGCCACCAGATTCAGACTGCCAACTGCGCTGCTGGCGGCCTACGCCAGCAAACTGACGTCCAGCGACCACACAAGTGCCTTCAGGCAAGTGCTCTGCTTGTTCCAAAAGCCAGGTCTGAGTTGAGTCAATCTCTTCAAAACGTCGTAACAACCAGTTCAAAACGGTTTAACTCTCACCCTATCAGCCCAGACTCAGCCCAAAGTGCCGCTGGTAATCCCAATCCGGTTGGATGAGTCCTGAACAACACGTTCAAGCTGTTCAACACTTACTCTTAGTACTTCATAATGCTCAATCACAGAATTAATGTTTAATCCTTGATTTTCAAGCTCTTCAAGTTCTTCAGCAAAAGCATCACAGTTTTCATAAAGAGCTTCAACGTTTTCACGCAAGATCTCAAGATCATCAAAGTTATCACAGGCCTGAGCATCACGAATCTGCTCGTTCACAACTTCAATCTCTTCGTAAATTTTTTCGGTAAACTTCAAAAATTGGTTAGAGGCTAAGGCACGCTCAAACTGGCTCAAACCAGACGCAATCGGCTGTAAATCATTTTCAAGCTCTGTTAAATCCAGGCCTGATTGTTTCAGCAATTCAAACTGCTGCATAATCTGCTTATAGCTTTTTTCAAAACCGGTTTGGTTGCGGCGCAGCAGTTCAACTTCTTTGGGATTCGCCATGGTCTGGGCCTGGCGCAGATGATTAATCATGGCGCGACGCTGGCTAATCATCATCGACGTTAGCTCTTGCTTAAGTGCGTCATAATCAACTTTCTCTTCTTTTTCCTGCTCACCGACTAACAGGGTCATCTGACGTTCTTCAATTGATTTACCAAACTGCTGCAGCCCTTTTTCAAGAGCAGGCATGTTTTTATGCAAGTGTTCAGTTTTAACGCCAATTTCTTCTAAGGTCTTGAGTTGTTCCTCAATCACCTGATAGTTATCATGAAGAGCATCAAGGTTCTGGTACAGCACTTCTACGCCGTCGAGATCAGCACGCGGCAAGAGACGCAGTTGCTCAACAACAGTCTGCACTTCTTGTTTAATTGTCTGATCCACTTCTTTAGCGGCTTGTAGCTTACCCTGGTTAATGGAAGTCGACAGATTGCCAATTTTATCGTCCATCACCTTTACTTCATCGAGAAACTCGTTGAAGACCATGGATAAAGCAACCATCTCTTTTTCTAAGAGCTCAACTTCGTATTTAACGCGGTTGAGCAGTGCTTCGCCATAATAAGTAACCTGCAGACGCAGCTCAGTGGTGTAATCATCGTCTAACAGCAAACTTTCCTGCTGATACAATCTGAGCTCAGCATCAGTCATCGGCACCGGCAGCTGTTTTTCAGCAGGGGCACTGGCTTGGGGCTGCTCACTCATGGGGTCGGCCCTGCCTGATTATTTTTCATATAGAACACAAAGTTAGTGAGTTTTTCCAGTTTCTGAATAGACTGAGAAGGCTTCATGGGCTGGTCGAGCATCACGCGCATTCGCTCCATCTGATCTTCAATCACTTGATGATGATCGCGCATATAGTCGCGTAACACTTCAATCGCTTCTGTTGAACGGACCAAACCGTCTACAACCGCATAATAATCGCCAGAAACCACATCATAATAATCGTACAGATTGTCGATCACTTCTTCACGAAACTGACAGCGGCCACGTAAAGCTCCCAGTTGTTTACTAATTTGTCCCCGTTCTCGATTCATCTCACGCAGCGTTTCAATTGCATATTTCAAGCGAGTCGAATTATACATGCTCTCCCTCACGCCCTTGATCACGGTTCATGATTTATACACGCCAAACAAAATTATAGATCTCTTCCCATGCTGTTCAAGCATGGCTCCCCCGAAGAAACGTCTCTTAAATATAGCTGCTTCTAGCAAGAGCTTAAAAGCCTTTACTGTATCAGAGCTGGCTGGTGACCCTTTAGCCACCAGCCAGCAACATAGACTCGGTTTTATTAAAAACCCAGGCCCCTTGGTTTATTTCCACTGCTGGCCATTTCTTGAGCTGAACGTCTGAGATCCATGTCTTTACGGTACTGCTTGTCTTTTTCTGACAGTTCCTGACGAACACGGTCATAGTTAGGTGCGCCAACTTGACTGGTGACTTTGTTGAACATATGCTCGGTGCCACCTTCCATCAGCTTGTCACGGTCATTACCAGGACCACCCCCTTCGCCATAAATAACGTTATGAGCCGTCAGAGAATAAGCACTGAGATTTGCACAGACACCATTAGGTCCAAACCAAAGCTCCTGAATCTGCTTCCGCCATTGGTCAGCAAAATTAGCAAGCATTTTACCTGCTGTCTCCATACCTGAACCAATATCAGGCAAGGATTTTAGCGTTCCTTTGCCTACATTTGATAAAGTGTCGACAAATTTATTTACAAAGCCCTCAGGCTCAGGCGGTGCAAAGTTCTGGCTGACTGTCTGATTGGTCTGCTGAAATTGATTCGCGCCATTGGTTTCACCAAAGTTCCCGCGATTATAAAGCTCCTGCATCGGTACAGAACGTGACGCATGAGGATTAATCGGAGGTGCATCCACATCGCTACCGTAGTTAAAGCTATGGTCAGGTTGACGAGGATCATCGTTTTGACGACCAGCAGCAGTTGTAAAGGTTGCCTGGCTCTGTGGGCCTACTCTTGAAGAAGGTAAACTGCCAAAGATCTCCCCGCGCTGCCAATCCAATGCAATGGGCATTTGCGAATTACCCGAAAACTGGCTCTGCATTTGTCCAAGCAGTTGCTGATACTCTTCAGCAGAAGCATTTCTGCTATCAAGTGCTGCCAGCTTGGGTTTGTATTCTTTAGCTAGATCATTAAATAGCTGTTGATACTGAGCTTTGTCAGCATAACCTGTTGGAGCAGCAGCGGTTGTCGCCTGGGTCGTTGAAGTCGGAGTAACCTCAGTTGCTTCTTCAGTAGCAGGTTGTTCTGTAGCTGAGGCAGGAGATGAACTAAACTCCATCCGCGCTCCAGCACGTACAACAACATTCCCCTGAGAGTCTCTGATATCAGCATTTGCTTTACCTTGATCGGCTGCCACGCCAGTCTGATCAATCGCTGATGCGCTTACGTTTGCACGTTCATTTCGTCCACGAGTAGCTTCTGCAGCTAATCGATTGGTATCGATTCTGCCATTATTTACAGAAACGTTACCGCTGTTCACCTGACGCAGCGCAAACAGTGCAGCACGACCTTCATCACCTCCAGCATCCCAGCCACCTGCCTGAGC
>CAJYHH010000721.1 GCA_913773825.1 Candidatus Sericytochromatia bacterium
TGTAACGGTTGTATAGCTTGAGAAGTTTTGAATGGCCCCTTGAGAGACCAGGCCCAGCGAAAATACCAGTGAGAGCGGCAGCAAAATATAGACTGTACTGCGGGTCATGTCAGCCCAGAAATTGCCAAGTTTATCGGTCTGTTTGCGCGCAATCCCGCGGCTTAGCGCAACTAAAACGGCCATACCGGTAGCAGCACTGAGAAAGTTCTGTACCGTCATACCAAGCATCTGGGTCAGATAGCTCATGGCGGCTTCACCGGAGTAAGCCTGCCAGTTGGTATTGGTCATAAAGCTGACGGCTGTATTGACCGCTACGCCAATTTCAGGCGCTGTAAAACCTTGGGGATTCAGCGGCAGGGCTTTTTGCAACAGCTCCAGCGCTAAAAGACCGAGCATGCCCAAAACGTTAAACCAGATCACGGCCAGGGCATAACGTTTCCAGTTCATCTCCTGCTCCGCTTTGGCACCTCCGATGGCGTAAAGCAGTTTTTCAAGCGGTTGCAGCATAGGGTATAGCCAGGTGCGCTCACCCTGAAAAACTTTGGCCATATATTCGCCTAAAAACGGCATGATGGCAATTAATACAACAAAGAAAAAGAGGAGTTGAAGGAAGTCTGTCCCTTGCATGTTTACTCCTTAAGGCCAGACAGAAACATCAGGCCTGAGCTGAGTTGAGCACTTGGTTGTGTTTCCGAAAGGGCATCCATAAATCGATACATAGTCACCAAAATTGAGAAGGCAGGATCGAACCCTTTGAACATCTCTGGGGTTCTTGGTTTTAGGGTAAAAAAATCCTGCTCAGGAAGGGCTCAACAAATCTCAGGCTCTCGCTCAAGAAAAGCTCAAAAAATTTAAATACCGTTTTTAAGCCGCTTTTAATATCGAAGCGCTCTAAAACCGTATTGAGTACTCACAGCGATTGTTTATATAAAATCAGCGCCGTAGAGTCAACCAGCTGGTTGGCTCTACGGCGTAACAGCGAACAAAGTCCTTAACGGGATTAACGGGATTAACGGCTGGCTTTAGAGGTCTGGGCCGCGACAATTTGCTGAAGTTCACTCAGCTGAGTCTGGCACTGAGTAGAGATCAGGCGCTTTTTATCTAATGAGATTTCCGCTGATTTGAGGTTTGTATTTTGGCGTGACAATTTAATCACTTCACGGGTGATGTTCATGTAACGGTTATAGCTGCTCAGAGATTCGCTGATGGCTTCGCGATCTTCTGCTGTGCCGCCGTCTTGTAGTGAGGTTAGATGAGTCCGCACAATTTCATCAAGCCCTTTAATCCGGGTTTCAAGCTGATCCATCACTTGATCGCTTGCAGCCTCGATATGAGGTTTGTGAAGAATCTGAATTTTAAGCGCGGCGTTTAGCGCTTCGAGTGCCAATAGATTCTGACGGGGGTTGTTTTGGGGGAGGGTTTTAAGGCTGGTTTCAAAACCCTCAAGTGCATCAGTGGCTTGTTTAGCAGACAGGTCTTTGGCGCGAATATTTGTGCCTTGAGTGGCTAAAGCCAATAAGCTGTCGTCAAGTTTGCGAAACTGGGCCCAGCAAAGATTAAACTCACCAAACAGCTCAAGCTCTTCACTGGTTTTGCTCTGAGCTGAGATGGAGTCAAAAGCCTGACGTTCTTTGTCGAGGGCATCGGATGCTTTGCGAGCCTGAGTGGCAAACTCACGCGCGGTTTCAGGTTTGACGGCCAGCACGGCATTTTTTTCTGCTTCAATCGCCTGCAGCATATTGATTTGTATATTGCTCAGCAGGCTGGCTTTGACCTGTTGGGTTTCAAAT
>CAJYHH010000722.1 GCA_913773825.1 Candidatus Sericytochromatia bacterium
CCTCCCCCTTCCTCAGGCCAATGAGTTAGTTGAGTCAGAGCGTTTAAAAAATATTCGTCTGCAGCATCTGGTGCGTGTCGATGCTCAGCAATTACAGTTGCTGAGTGTTTTAACCAGTGAGTTGTTACTGACGCGTGCCCGTCTGAATCAAGTGGGCAGTGGTTCCAAACAGATGCGCCAGGAACTGGCTGGCTTAAATCGCATTACTGCGTCATTACAAGCGATTAGCATGAAGCTTCAGACGGTTAGCGCCACTCATGTTTTTCATCGTTATCCGCGTATGATTCGTGATTTAGCGCGCTCACTAGGCAAAGAGATTATCTGTACGCTGAGTGGCGAAGACGTTGAAATTTCTCGTGCTTATGTAGATGATTTGTCGAGTGTGTTGTTGCACATGATTCGTAATGCGGCTGATCACGGCCTTGAAGCGCCTGCTGATCGTCTGCGCCAGGGCAAATCCCGTCAGGGGAGTATTCATCTGTCTGCGGCTTATCGCGATAGTCAAGTTGTGATTGAGGTTCGTGATGATGGCCGTGGCATTGATGTCGAGGCGCTTAAACGTAAAGCGCTGAATCAAAAACTGATCACGCAGGAAGAATCTGAAACCCTGGATGATGATCAGGCGATGCATCTGATTTTTAGCCCCGGCCTAAGTACTTCTGCGGCTGCTACAGATATTTCAGGTCGCGGTGTCGGCATGGATGTCGTTCGTAATCATATCAGCCAGGTCGGTGGCCATTTGCAGGTTGACTCAAGCCCTGGTGAAGGCACACATTTTACAATCTGGTTACCGTCAGAGTTCCGCCAGGTGCGCTCGCTCTTAGTGCGCGCGGAGCAGCAGTATTATGCTCTGCCCTATGAACAAGTTGCTAAAATCCGCCAGGGTACAGAATCTGAGCCTGGCAGCGAGCAAGGTTCATTAATTGCTCTGCAAAATCTTAGTGCTGATACCGCAGAAGAAAATCTGCGTCCCGAAAGTGTCCTTCTGCAAATTCGCAATGGCGACCAGCCTGTCTGGCTTTTAGCTGATGAGCTAATTGGCGCTCAGGATTTAGCGGTGCGTGATCTGTCTTATGACAGCGATGAATTAGTTCGCGGTGCGGCGATGCTGGGCAGCGAGGATGTTGCGCTGTATCTTGAGCCTGAACGCTTACTGCGTCTGGCTGATGGGGTATCGATTTTATGACCATTCCTTTATGGTGTCTGTTTATTGTCAGCCTGTTGCCTTATGGCTTAGCGGGAGCAGGTAATTATTATCGGCTCAAATCTCCCGGTGGCTTAGACAATCAAAATCCCCGCACCCAGATTGCCAAGCTCGAAGGCCCTGGCGCTCGCGCTTATGCCGCCCAGCAAAACGCCTGGGAAGCTTTAGGACTGTTTACAGCAGCAGTAGTGATTAATCATCTCGCTCATGGGGAGCCCCAGTCTTCTGCTCTGGCGGCGATGATCTTTGTTGTTGCTCGCCTGCTTCATGCTGTGGCCTATATCCGCAACTGGGACAAAGCCCGCACCGGTATCTTTTGTATTGGACTGATCTGCTGCATTGTTCTGGTTGTGTTAGCTGCTCAACCTAAACAGCATTCAGATGTTGCTTTTGACAAGTTTAATAGTGATGAAGGCGGAATGAGCGTCAGAAGCGAGCCTTAAACGCTTGCTGAAAGAGTTGAACCCCAGGTGTTTAAACTCTTAAGCATCTGTGCTGTTAATTAAAAATCCGTTCGCCCTGTAGTGTGTCAGGCAAATCCTGTGTGGAATGTCGAAGGATGTAATTGGAAGTTGAATTGCATCATCAACAAAATTTATACAATCTTTGCAAGCGAGAGTTTGCTTTTGATACTTCCTTTATTTGGCACGAGTTATTCTTCCATTCAAGCAAACGCCATCGCAGCCTGAATGCAGCAGAGATGCACCCCTTCAACGCAGCAACAACGCAGCACACATGGACGACCGGTTGTTTGCCCAACACAAAATGCCAACAACCATCAACGGGTGACTCTGGTAGCGAGGGAACTTAAACACTCCCCCTACCAGTTTTTCTTTTTTTTGATGTTTTGGGATGGATAAGACTTAAAATTTAATCTATCAGTTTAAATTCTATCAGTTTAAAATTCAGAGTTTTTTCAGAATCTTTGCAACTCACCTTTACCTTTTGATACTTCCTTTATTTGGCACGGGTTATTCTTTCATTCAAGCAAACACCAACGCAGTATGAATGCAGCAAAGATGCAACATTTCATCACAGCAACATCGCAGCAAACATAGATGACGTGTTGTTTGCCCAACACAAAATGCCAACAACCAACAACGGGTGACTCTGGTAGCGAGGGAAATTCAAAATTCCCCCTACCAGTTTTCTTTTTTTTTGACTTAGGTTCCTATTTCAGCAGAAAAGCCCTAAAAAACGACCCCCGCTCTGAATTGAGCGGGGGTCAGTTGCTGGGTAATATCAGAAACGCTTGAGGAACTTAATACATGAGGCCCAGATTGCTGTTGCTTTGTGGCCAGCGTTGACGTGACAGACCATCCAGCCAACGCTCAATCAGTCTTTTTTCGTCACTGTCGAGATGTCTGTAGTTGGTCTTATAAAACGAATTTAAACCCCGGTACCATTCTGACACGGTCGGATTATTGCGATCGCTAGCATGAGAGAGAATTTCGTCGTACTGTTCATCCATCAGGATTAACAGCTCTGAATCACCTGGAAAAGCTAGGTATTCCAGGCCTTCTCTGACATGATTTCCATTTTGGTCATAATACTCATGGGTGTTTCCGAAATAAAGCATTCTTGCCTCTTGTAATAACAGTTAATAACAGGAGTTACTCCCTGATCCTAACAAATGTATTTCAGACATCACTAGCAGAATGGCGCTGAAAGAGTGGATTTTTCAGGATTTTTTCTGACCCGCCGTCAGTTTAAACAGGCCGATTTTACTCATTAGACAATCCATGAGGCTTGACGGGTCATTATTAAAGCTTCGAGTTTGGTGCTGAGCAGCAGGTGGTTTAAAACATTTACCATGCTGGAGCTTATCCGAATTACCGTCAAAATGACTAGCGGCGTCATCCATTCAGCGATAAGCCTCTTGCTCCTGTTGAATGTGATGTTGGGGAAGGTCGGGTTTGAAAGAGGATAGGGGTATAATTATTTAAAATCGGCTTTTAGCTTTCTAAACAGCCAAAGGGTGTGCCAATTGAAATCGAAACGCAAGCTCTCGTTAGGGCAAATGCTGCTGTTAAGTGCAGCGCCTGTGCTGCTATTGGCGTTTTTGTTTTTAGTCTGGCCTGTGCTGAATCAAGAGGGCCGACCATTTGAAACTACTTTGGCTCTGCTGCAGCTAACGCTGGATGGCAGCCCCTATATTCGGATTTCTGAACAGCCTGAGATGTATATCTATCAAGATCGCGGCCGCGAAGAAATTTTTCAGGCTAAGGGACTGGTCTTTGAAGAGCAGTTTGGCGCGATGATTTTGCTCAGTCAA
>CAJYHH010000723.1 GCA_913773825.1 Candidatus Sericytochromatia bacterium
CCTGCTCGCCAATGGCTGATACTGCCGCTAAAGCTCGAAAAGACAATATAGATCAGGCCTAAAGCTGTGGCCTGGTGAATACTGGCGCCAAGTAACATCAGCACGGGCACAACTAAAGCGCCGCCACCGATGCCAAATAAACCCGCCAGCAGGCCTGCTAAGAGCCCGCCGCCGCTTGCAACAATCATGGCAACACTTGGTAACATCGTGCCCATGGTAACACAGAGCAACGCTCCATCAGGGTGATTTAGCCGATGCCAGGCCCGTTTAAATTTTTTATTTATTAATAGGTTTAGAAACGTCATGATGTCTTGATTTTAGAGCCTGTTTTTTGCCATCATAACGATACATTCGATACATTCTAGGCGCTAGGAGGGGAACATGCGGGGAAGCTGTGCCAGCGTGGCTCAGAGCAGGAAGACCGTGCATGTTTGAAGAAACCCAGCAAGAAGCCTTTGCTCGCTGGCAGCGAACCTACCAGCGCAAAGCCTGGCGGCCCAAAGCTGATTTTGGCCGAGGGGGGCCCTGTGCATCACGTTATGGGGGCTTACCCTGGCTGGCCCAGGATGAAGTCTGGCCCCAGTGCCAGCATTGCCGACGCCCACTCCAGCACTTACTTCAACTTAATCTGGCAGATTTACCCGAACCTGAAGGCCCAGGACTGGTTCAGCTGTTTTACTGCACCAATCGCGAAGCGGGCTGTGAAGACATCTGCGAAGCCCATTTACCTTTTTCAGCCGCAAGTCTGGTGCGCTTGGTCTACCCTCAGAGTTCAGTCAGTGCGCCAGTCAAAGTCCCCTGTGATGGCCGAACCCCTTATACAGAACGGCTGATTAGCAGCTGGCGCGAACTCCCCCGCGAGTTACCCTGGTTTGATGAAGCCTGGGACTTACTTGAAGCCAAGCAGACCCCAATTGATCGTTTTTGGCAAAAACACCTTGATGAAATGCCCGACCCGTCCCAGGGCGATAAACTAGGCGGCTGGCCGCGCTGGATTCGCAATGTGGAATACCCGCTCTGCCCACGCTGTTATGTGCCAATGGAGCTGTTTTTTCAGCTTGCCAACGATCATCTGCCGTTGCGCTTTGGTGACGAAGGCTGCGGCTGGCTGACCCGTTGCCCGGATCATCCGGACGAGTTAGCTTTTAGCTGGGAGAGCTATTGAAAGAGGGTTTTGAGGGGTAGGTGGTGAGTTTTGGGTTTTAAGACGGGGATCAGACGTTGAAGTAAAAAGTGCGATATTGGGTGAAGGACTTGTAGCCAGAGGGCATTAAAAGCCGGTAGCCACAATGCTATTTGGACAAAGGCAAGACAACTTTAAAGAGAGATGAGTCTATGCAGATCTGTTAGGGAAGCGTTTGCATAGACATGGAATAATAAATAGATTGATAAACTTCAATGTATCTTCTTTCTATGTACTGATTGAACTGCTAGGATCTAGGTATACTCTAAATGCAGCAGACTGCAAGGAGCTCTAGTGATGCAGGACAACCCAGCCGTACCGGTGGCCTTAAATCTGGCGATTCTGACCGTTTCAGACTCGCGCACACTCGAAACAGATACCTCAGGTGCCACCCTGGTTGCGCGGGCTGAAGCAGCCGGGCACATCATTGCCGACCGCCAAATTATCAGCGATGATCAAGCCTTGATTATTCAACAACTTCAGAGCTGGATTCAGGATCCAGCTATTGATGTGGTGATTAGTACAGGTGGTACCGGCGTAACCGGTCGCGATGTCACACCAGAAGCCTTTGCTGCTGTCTGGGAAAAAGAAATCCCTGGTTTTGGGGAGCTGTTTCGCTGGCAAAGTCTGGCTAAAATTGGCACATCGACGATTCAGTCTCGCGCCACAGCAGGTGTTGCCAACGGCACGTATTTATTTGCCCTGCCCGGTTCAAGCGGCGCGGTCAAAGATGCCTGGGACGGCATTTTAATTCATCAACTTGATAGCCGGCACAAACCCTGCAATTTTGCAGAGCTGCTGCCTAGACTGAAAGAAAAATAGGGGGAGCACTTATGGCGACTGATTTTATCGACTACTACGCGACCCTGGGCGTAAACAAAAGCGCCAGCCAGGACGATATTCGCAAAGCCTATCGCAAGCTGGCGCGTCAACATCACCCGGACGTCAATCCCGGCAATGAAGCCGCAACGCGCTTTAAACAAATCAGCGAAGCTTATGAAGTCATCGGCGATGCGGATAAACGCAAAAAATATGACCAGTACGGCAAAGACTGGGCCCACGCTGATCAGATTGAAAAAATGCGCCGTCAGGGGGGGGGGAATCCCTTTGACCAGTACACCTATAGCGGTGGCGGAGATGGCATGGAAGGCCAGGATTTTTCAGACTTCTTCCAGTCGATTTTTGGCGGCCGCGGCTTTGGTGGACTCGGTGGCTTTGGCCGTCAGCAGCAGCCACGAACCCAAAAGGGTCAGGACATCAAAGCTGACTTAATGCTGGATCTGGCTGATGCTTTTGAAACCCATAAACGCACAATTGAAGTCAATGGCAAACAGATTCGGATTAATGTGCCAGCAGGTGCTGAAGACGGCCAGACTATCCGTTTACGCGGCCATGGTCAGCCCGGTGCTCAGGGTGGCCAGCCAGGGGATCTCTACCTGACGTTTAAATTTGAACCTGACTCCCGCTTTGAACGCAAAGGCTCAGACCTGCACACCAAAACCCGTGTGGATCTGTTTACCGCTTTATTAGGCGGTGAACATGAAGTACAGACCTTAAATGGCCCTGTGCGCCTGCGGGTCAAACCGGGTACGTCCAGCGGCAGCAAACTGCGTTTAAAAGGCAAAGGCCTGCCGGTCCAAAAAGAAGCAGATAAACATGGCGATCTGTATATCGAGATCAATGTTGATCTGCCGACTAACCTCAGTGAAGCAGAAGAAAAACTGGTTCGCGATTGGGCAGAGTTACGGGGCAAGAAGGTTTAGAGACTAGCTTTGCTGGCCGTTTAGGGCAGGCGTTGCCTGCGGTTTGTGCTGCTTTGCAGCGTTTAGATGTTTAGCGTAGCTTATTTCCTAACCCTCTAAACCCTCTAAACCGGCCGCTTCGGCCACTAACCGGCGCCCCCGGCGCACCCACTCTTTTCTTGCTATACTACCGGCACTTTTTTCGAGACTTCAGCTGATTTTTCACCCCGGAGGCTAACCTGTGAGCATCATTTACGAAGACAAATTTCTGATTTGTGATGACAATGCCATCACGATTAAAGAGTATTTTTTTCCGTTTGGCAGCAAGCGGATTCCCTATAGCAAGATTCGCAAAATTGGTGAGCGTGAATTGGGTCTGACTAGTGGCCGCTATCGGATCTGGGGCATGGATCTCTCTCCTTACTGGTACCATCTTGATTGGGAGCGTCCCAAAAAACGCCGCAGCATCACCCTGGATACTGGAGAGCTCATCAAACCAGTCTTAACCCCTGAGCAGCACGATATGGTCTTGGCTGTCCTCAAAGAAAAAGTGCGCGAAGCCAAAGCCTGATCCAAT
>CAJYHH010000724.1 GCA_913773825.1 Candidatus Sericytochromatia bacterium
TGAACAGCCTGAGAGCGCTTAAGCGATTTTTTGAGCCATTCGGTGCCTTGCTGCATCGGCGTCAGGGCAAAATCCCCCGGTGAGCGATCTTCGACCACGCGGATATACGGCGGGATCGACTGCTGGTAAAGCTCCCAGACCGCTTCGGTATCAGAAGGCTTACGCTCCCGCAAGCCGGGATGCACGGTAACGGTTTTTAAGTCCCGGTATTTACCCAACTGCTTGGCCGACATCTTGTGATAATAAAGGGTCGAAAAGCGCCTGAAGTCGAGTTTTTCATAAAGCTTAATCGCTGGCGCGTTTTCAATATCAACTTCTAAAGTAAAGCGCTGGGCGCCGCGTTCGGAATAATAGGCAAAGACATCATTCAGCAATTGCTGAGCAACGCCTTTGCCGCGAAAATCCGGATGAACAGCGATATTGTCTACATGCCAACGACTTTGGTTGTCGTTACGCGGAGACATCTGCGCCATGCCCGCAATCCGCTCGTCGAGTTCGGCGACATGAACCGTAAAGACGTGCTGGTAGGGATTGGGAAACAAAGAGAGCAGGCGGACGAGCGGATAAACCGATTCGATTTTCTCAATCCGCCTGACAATATTGACCTCACGCCGCTCGTACTCTTCGGTAAAAGCCAGCTCAAAGATCTGTTTGATTCCGTCAAAGTCCCGCTTGCGGGCTGGACGTGTCTTCATGCGCGGGACTCAGACTCCACAGGCACTGAGGCCGGACGCACAATCACAATCGGAGTCTGCTCAGCGGCATTACCCAAAGGATTGCTCAACAGCGAGGCGATTAGATTTTTGACATCGACACCTTTGGTGGCAGCCAGAATCGCCGCGCGACGCAGATTGTTAACATCAGCAATCGCCGCTTCAAGGCCCGTACGGGCTTTGACTTCGTTGACCACAGACTGAGAATGCGCTGGGCCCATGACGATGTATTTGTCATAAGGCGGCATGGTGCCAGAGATATCATCGACCAGCTCAGAGGGCATACCGGCAATCCGATAAAGCCAGCCGGAGCGGCCGACTAATTTCATCGCAGCGCCGACACCAACAGCAGTCAGCATCCGGGGCAGGCCAACTTCGTCAATCGCCGTCTGCATGCCGTAGCGCGAAGACAGTGAACCCACGCTGGGAATCAGATAACACAGGCGGCTGGCCCAAAAGCCGGGTTTGACGTGTTCATCGGGAATCAGATAACGGCGCTGGGTAATCGCCACAACTGATTCAGCCATGACCACAATATCACCTTCCTGGGCTACAGGGCTGACATATTTGGCGACCACTTCAGCCATATGATCAGCATCAGTCAGAATATGGGTTTTGATCGGCACCAGCGTCACGTTACCTTCGGTAACAGGCTCAGGCTGAGCACCCACGCTCATGTCAGGAACCAGAATCACTTCTTCGTGGCGCTGCTGCTTTTCACGGCGGCTATAGGTGCTGTAGTCAAGATTAACGACTACCGCGTGAATGTCTTTGATCTGCTCTAAGTCCCCTTTGATGCTGACAGACAGTTCAAATTCCAGCGTGGATTGAGGAGAAAGAATGTAAGCCGGCCAGTAGCCGTCTTCACGGGTTTCTTTATGCCAGGGACGAACCTGGGCTTCAATTTTGATTTCATCAGGATTGGGCAGGGCTTTTTTGCCCAACACGCGTACAGAAGGCACAACGTCGACAACGGTGGCTTCAAATTTGCTGCTGAAGTTGCGAATCGGAATATTCGTGCGATAGATGCGGTGGCCCGGCGCGTAGTTGTGAATGCGCCAGGGATGGCGATGTGCCGGCAGCATCATGGTGGGTTTGGATTCGCGGTTGCGATACCAGAGTTCAAACAGGGCTAGTCCGCTGCCAACTCCGATTAGGGTGCCCCAAAGACTTCTTTTCATAAAGGATTCTCCCTTTGCCATCGGTCGCTTTTATGGCGCGACTCTGGAAGGTATTATAGCGCATCCTTCTGACGCGGGGCGTAGGATGGTTTAGAGGCCCGCTTTGCGGGCCGGTTTAGTCGTCGGGTCAGACCCGACTGTTCAGAGCGCCAAAGCGCTGTTGGGTAAAAAGCTCTCTAAATTTCTTTAACCAACTCTTCTAAACCGCCCGCTTTGCGGGCCCAAACCGCGGCATCAGCCGCCCTAACAGGCACCCAAAGTGCTCCTAAACCGATCTTAACCTATAGCTCATAGCCCAGAGCTGTGTTAGACTGCCTAAATCCACCAAATTTGCCCACATCTTTATGATGTCGCGCGCACGCAGGTGGAAGTAGCCTTAGCCGGAGAGGGGGTGACTGAATTATGATGGAAGTTGAAGTTGAAGACGGTAAAGTTGATGCCGCGATTAAGACGCTGAAGAAAAAGCTGAATCGCGCCGGTGTTTTCCGTAAAATCAAGGAAAAACGTTTCTACGAGCCGCCCAGCGCCAAGAAACAGCGTAAGAAAAAAGAAATCCTGCGCCGTGCCAAGAAAAAGCTCAAGAAACAGCAGCGTAAGTATTAATTTAAGCTTTAAATTTTACTTGCTAAGCGATATTTAAGCCATAACCCGCATCGTTCTGTGTTAAACCGGAATGATGCGGGTTTTAGCATTAAAGGGCATAATAGAAACTAACTAGATTAATAAATAGATTAAGCCGAGAGAAACAGATTCGCGTGCCAACAGAATCCGAACAAGCCCGTCCGGCAAGCGGCGATGGCTGGGTCTCGATCCAGAACAATGCTCTACATGTCGAAAATCCTCAGCCTGGTGGCCAAACGGCTGTGATTTGTGCGGATGATTCGGTCGCGGTTTATGTCAACGAACGGCCCATTCATGAGCCCACTCAAGTCCTGGCCGAAAGCTCGATTCGGATTCAGCTGCCTTTTCGCACTTATCCTGAATATAGCTGTGACTTTGCGATCTCAGCAGATCGCTGTGCAGTTGATCTAACGGTTTATGTTCAAAGCCCTGGTTGCTTTTACTCGCTGCCTGACACATCCCCTACTTCCCGGCTTCTGATTCAAGCTCACACTCGCGAAGCGAGCTTAAGTGAGTTTAAAGACGAAATTTGCGAAGAAATTTTACATGAGCTAAAAGCCAGAAAGATTATTCAGGGCCTGTTACCCGCTGCAATGATTCAAGCGATTAAACAGCCCGGCAGCCCCGTGCGGATTGTCGAGACTCAAGCGCCGGTTTCAGCGGTCAATCAGCTGGAGTACAACTTTCATATTCCAGAGCCTCATCCTGATGCACCCGAAAAATTCAGCCTGAGTTTTCCGACACTCAGGCTTTGCAAAGCAGGTGAGATTATTGTCATGCGCGTGCGCAGTGATGAGTCTCGATCTGGCATCAGTATCTATGGCGAAGAACTTCTGCCTGTTCCAGCTGCACCAGCCCCGTTAAAAGCGGCAGATCGCACCGTCCACATTGACCCTGAAGAAAAACACGCCACAGCGCGCCTGGAAGGTGTGCCTTCGTTTAATGGTCATGAAGTCCGAATCGGCAGTCTCGACAAACGTTCTGGCCTGCTTGAAGGTGGCCCTGGCACGATGTATGACATCAAAGGCAGCTTATTACTCGACGGTAGCGTCACCCAACAAGCCCAGATCTGGGTCAGCCAGCATTTAGAAATTTCTGGTGATGTCAGTCATGCTCATCTCGAAGCGCAGGAGCATGCGATTATTCATGGCAACGTGATTCGCTCTCAGATTACAGCTGGTGGGGATGCTGCGGCCCGCATGCGCCTGCGTGACCCCGTCGAAAAGCTCTATGCCCAGATGAGCAAAATTCATCACTACTTCAAAGAAGTCAAAGCGGCTCTACCAAAGGGCCGACAGCTTGACGATAAACAATTATTTTTGCGCGTGATTAAAACCCAGTTTCCCCATTTTATAGAAGATGTGGATAAAACCTGGAAACTCAATCAGTCCCTGCGTCAATTACACCCCCGCCGCACCATGGCCTTAAAAGTGGTGCTGGCTAATCTACTCAATCTTCAGGATCGAGTCATGGACGAACGCAGCTATCTCGACTGGCTGGACTCCATCAAAACCCTGCTTGAAGACCTGCTACAGCACAACCCGCTGCGAACGCACATCTATGTCAGCTATTTACAGGGCTCCCATCTTGTTTCACGCGGCAATATTTATGTACTGGGCGAAGGCTGTTATAACTCAGAGCTCCAGGCCGGTGGCGACATTCTTTTTTGCGGGAGTCCGGGCTATTGCCGCGAAGGCAGTTTAAAAGCAGATGGCCAGATTGTCATCAACGAGCTCGGCAGCCCCAACGGCAGTCGTTTACAGGTCCAGCTTGAAACCACCAGTCGTTTACGCGCAAAAAAAATTCATCCTGGCGTTGAGATTCAGTTTGGTAAACATCTGCGCCAACATCTGCTGGAAGCCAAAACCGATGTCGAAGTCAGCGTTCGCAACGGCCAGATTTATTTTCGCGATCTGAGCCAGAGTTAAATCCCCAACAGCCATAGAGCTTGACGCCATTAGCCTGAGCGCTAAAATCAAAGTAGGGCTTTGTTAGAAAATGAACTGCTGAGGAAATGATCATGACGACAATCAAGCGCTTTACGCGGATTTCCGTTGAGCCTTACCAACCGGCTCAACCCCGCCAGACGTCAAATCAGCTACAGGGCCCTACAAACCCAGCATCTTTATCAAACTCACAGCTTGCTCCCCAAGATCAAAGCAAGCTAAAAAAAGTCCATTACTTTCAGGCCGATCAGGCACCCCAACTTGTCTTCAATCAGCTCAACAGATCAACTGAAGAAGCGACACAAATCAATCCTACAGCTTTAAATCGTGAGCGGCTTCTCAAAGCGATTGATGAGGCTCCCGAGACTCTTTCAGCTGAACAATCTGAAAAACTTATCCATCAAGCTTCATCCATTATTCAGAACATCCGCTCAAATTATCCTGCCTAGGTGTGTTGCGCCAACAAGCAAGTCTAATGATTGATAGCAAATAAAAACTAAAACTCTCTGATAGTCATAGTGATTATGTTCTCGAATCTAACGAAACGAAAAGCCTAAAATGTTTAAAGTCCTCAATCGCGGATTGATACTATATATGGTCTTTACGGTATTGTTTTTATTGATAAACTTTCACTGCACAGCTCAGCACAACACCCAACTTTATCAAGAGTCCCTGGCAACTAATTTAAAAGCTTCAGAATTAAACATCATGCTTCAAAAATATCCTGACCGAGCAAATTCTAAGACATGCAGTGGCCAAAGCGCGTTAAACATTGTCATTCGCTCCAGACGTGAAGATTCTGAAATCAAATCTCTGGTTCAGACATTACTCGCACACGGTGCCGAACCTAATAGCCGAATTGAGGGGAATTTTATGTGTTATGAGAATGAAAATTACGACAGCATGTCTGGTTATGGCTACACCCCTTTACAAGATGCCACTTCAAGAGGACTGAGTGAGACAGCAGGACTACTACTCAAACATGGTGCCAGTCTTGATAAATCATGGGATGCCTCTCCCATCGATTTGATCCAATGTAAACACACTCAAAGCGTCTTTCAAGCGCTGATAAAAAATGCCACGCCTTCTCAACAAAAAGACCTTCAAGCCATGCTATTGAAGAAGACCGAAGACTGTACAGCAGAAGCCTTGATGACCACACTGCTAACCTTAAAGAGTATCTTATTTCCAGATATATCTGAACGCACAACTCTATTGAAGAAGCTCATCGAGGAAATAGAAGTCCTGGTGACTCCGCGAGAATATTAATCGCCATCACCTGCTTTGGGTCGTATAAAATTTGACCAGCCAGTCTTTGCTTACGAGGTGAATTTATCATGAGCTCTGCTCGCCGCAAAGCCATCAAACAACTCCGCAAAGACCCGCTCAAAAACGCCGGAGCAGGCTTTGACTTAAAAGAACTTTTAGCTCTGACAGCTTTGCTGACTTATAGCTGTGCTCTGCTGGTGTTTCGCATGAAATACACCCAGACCGTTCACTATTCATTTTTATTCTGGAATCTCTTTTTAGCTGAAATTCCACTGCTGGTTTCACTGGTTTACGCAATGACTCGCAAACTGATGCCAGGCCCACTTTGGTTGAGCATCTGCCTGTTTTTCTGGCTGCTATTTTTTCCCAACTCACCCTATCTGATTACAGATTTACAGCATCTAAACTTTTATCAAGAATTACCCAAGTGGTTTGATCCCCTGTTGTTTGTCTCAGCCGCTCTGGCCGGACTCTGGACAGCCTTTTTTACCTTGCGTCTGTTTGAGCGTGAAATCCTGATGCGTCTGGGACACTGGCCAGCCCGTTGGTTTGTCGCCATTGTCTGGAGCTTGACTGGCCTGGGCATTTATCTGGGTCGTGTGGTGCGTTTAAACAGCTGGGATCTGTTTAAACGACCCGCTAAACTGCTTCATGATGTTGCCGCCCCCTTTCTTGATCCTGGCAGCTTTGTTCAAGCTCTGGGGCTCATGCTACTTTACGGCTCGTTTTTCTGGTTGAGCTATATTTTCTGGCGCAGTCGTCAGCAGCCAGAACACTTGCCGGATCTTAAAAAACCAAATGTTCAGCATCAAGCAGAATCATTCCCAGATAAAAACCTCTGAAGTTAAGCGAAGGATTTGATATGCCTTATCAATTTAGAGAACTCACTGCAGCAGACTTCCCGCTGATGCTGCGCTGGCTGCAAACGCCGCATGTCAAAGCCTGGTGGGATGATGGCGACGATACACTCGAAAAAGTCGCTGAACACTATGGCCCTCTTGATCCAGGCACCGGCAGCTATCTGTTGCTGGATCTCAGCGGTGAAACAGAGCGCCCGATTGGTTATTTTCAGTACTACACCACTGATGCAGGAGAGCTGGGCATTGACCAGTTTATTGGGGAGCCTGACTGCATCGGCAAAGGAATTGGCCCTCAGGCAATTAAGCTGTTTGTAGAGCTCTTGCGTCAACAATCCGGCCCTGTTGAGATTATTCTGGACCCCAGCCCAGATAATCACAGCGCCATCCGCTGTTATCAAAAGGCGGGCTTTGTTCACTACGAGACTCGCCCGGATGAAGATGGCAAACTGGCCTATATGATGCGTCTAACAGCTGAGCCTGAGGGCTTAGATTAGGGCTTAGATTAGGGCTTAGATTAGGGCTTAAGCCGTTTCCTTGACCCAGGGTAGATTAAGACCGGTTGGCACATCATATTCACAGTGATGACAACAAACATGAACCTCATGATCTTGCCGCCAGAGTTCAGCGGTTCCTTCACAGCGTGGGCATTCAGCCTGGGTATCGCGCCAGACAAGGGGCCATTTAGGGATAAACATCCCAAAACTGATAACACCCACTAATAAACCCAAAATCCGTCCGCTTAAAACACCAGCAAAGGCCTGACCCAGCCAAAAAGCCGCTATAGTCAGCAAGACTGGCATGAGCACAACAAAGAATAAGCTGTGAATTTTGGCTTCAACCAGATGGCGACAAGCCTTATGTAGTTTTTCTTTGGGTTGTGCCTGAAGTTTGTTTGGATGATGGTCAGTTTGTCCAACAATATGCATAGTCATCCCCCCTGACAGCAGAATACCCGTTCAGCCTGTAAAAGTAGCAAGCTGAACGGGTATTGAAAAACAATAAAAATAAAGCGCGTTTTATTTGGCGCGGTAGTCCAGGATCGGGAAGCTCGGCATACCCGGCAGGGGCTGATCGAGATCAACTCCGGTACAGTCCTTGATCGTGTCTTTCAGGAAGCGGTCGGAAGCGCTCTGACCCTGAGCAAAGGTTGAGAACATCTGGCCTACATCCGGGCACTCCAGATAAACCAGCAGAAAGTCACCCATCGGGGTCTGCTGAATATGATAGCTTTCAACGGGCACCTGAAGATGCTGCTGAGATTTGTCAAATTCATCAGCGAGTTCGCCAGACAGACGGGCACCCGCTTCTTTAAGCTGCTCGGTCTTGCCGGGCAGGATCGGGAACATTGCGCAGAATACGGCCATGGAGTGTCTCCTTGTTGCTATGTGCTGCTATAAGGTAACAGGAAGCAAGCGAAGGAACAAGGCAGAAGAAGGTTTTGGGTTATGGGTTTTGAGTTGTGGGTTAAAAACAAAGGCCAAAAATGAAAAAACAGAGGCTGGTATTAGCCTCTTAATTCTTCTATCTTTTTCTTCAACCCAGAACCCACAACGCACAGCTCCGCCGCGCTTACGCTTTTGCTCTAATCGGGAGTTCGATTGTAAAAGTGGTGCCGACGTTAACGGTGCTTTCCACGCGGATATCGCCGCCGTGGGCTTCGATAATGTCTTTGACCAGCGACAGGCCTAAACCTGTGCCGCCTGTGACGCGAGAGCGGGCTTTGTCGACTCTGAAAAAGCGATCAAAGATGCGCGGCAGATCAATACTGGGAATGCCGATGCCGGTGTCAGTCACTTTAAGCGTGACCTGAGTAGCATCACTTTCAGCAGCTAGGGTAACGATGCCATTAGGGCGATTACACTTAATCGCGTTATCAATCAGATTGACCAGCACCTGGCGAAGTCTGTCGCGATCAGCGTTGATAATCGGCAGATTAGGCGCAAACTGGCTCTCTAAAGCAATATCGTTAACGCGAGCATGGGGCGTCATGGCAGAAGCGACATCGTCGAGCAATTCATCTAAACCAAACGAAGCCAGATGAAGAGCGGTTTTGGCGTCTTGAACATTGGCTAAAACCAATAACTCATTCACCAAACGCGTCAGTCTGTCAGCATCCCGCTGAATATTAGATAAAAAGCGCTCTTTAAACTTCTCATTGGCAATCGCCCCCATTTGCAGAGACTCTGCCGCCATTTTAATCGAGGTCAGCGGGGTTCTTAGCTCATGGCTGACATTGGTAATAAAGTCGCGTTCAATCGACTCTAGGCGCCGTAAAGAAGTCAGATCGCGAGTGATCATAATCCAGCCTGCTGCACTGCCATCAGACAGCTCATAAGGCTCAATTGAAAGCGCCAGAGTTTTCTGGCGCTCGAGTTTTTCACTCACAAACTCAGCGGTTTGGGGTGCATGTTGTTCCAGTGCAGCCCCAACCAGCTGAAGGATCATCGGCTCGGTGTCAAGATCAGTCAAAGACTGGCCCAGAGCGTCTTCCGGCAGTTCAAGAACTTCAAAGTTCAGCGGATCAACAAATTGAATGATGCCGGCCTGGTTCAGGAGCAGGACAGCGTCCTGAAAAAGCGACACTTCAACTAGCCTCCGAGACGATAGCCAAAACCGCGAACGGTCTGGACGTACTGCGGATTGCTGGGATCTTTTTCAATTTTTTCACGCAGCCAGCGGATGTGAACGTCAACGGTTTTGGTGTCGCCGTAAAAATCCAGGCCCCAGACCTGCTCAAGCAGTTCTTCACGTGAAAAGACTTTGTTGGGAGCTGACATCAGCATCGCCAGAATTTTAAATTCTTTGGGTGAGAGTTCAACCTGTTTGCCGCGCACGGTTACTTTGTGCTCGGTCAGGTTCATCTCAAGATCTTCGTACTGATGCATCTGGGGCGCAGCATCGTCGGTGTCAGCGATTTTGCTACGGCGCAGCAGCGCACGGATACGCGCAATCAGTTCACGCAGACTGAAGGGTTTGACGAGATAGTCGTCAGCACCGACTTCAAGGCCGATAACGCGGTCAATTTCTTCACCTTTGGCTGTCAGCATGATGATGGGAATTTCGTTGCGCTCACGGCGCAGAATGCGACAGACTTCAAGGCCGCTCAGCTCCGGCAGCATCAGGTCAAGCACGATCAGATTAGGCTTTTCGAGCTGGACTTTCTGGAGAGCTTCCTGGCCATTGTGGGCGCTGACCACTTCGAAGCCTTCCTGATTCAGAGCATATTCAATGGACTCAACGATCGACTCTTCATCATCGACCAGGAGAATTTTGTCTGCCATAACGTTCTTCTATCACCTCTACCATGGTGTGTTGATGAGCCCAGACAAGCCGGACTTGATTATCCTTCATCCTACATGGGGTCAAAACCCGCATTAACTCTTTTTCTCTCATAGGATAATCGATATTACCTCATCTTAACATGACTCCAGGCACAAGTCAGCAAGGGCAAGTGGCTTGGAGCCGGTTGCTGGTAGCAAAAAGGCATAAAGACTGGGTTTAAGGCCTTAAACAAATTGCAAAATTGTGAACTTTCAGCAACATTTACAAATTGTTTAAGCTTTAACCTAGCAGCCACTTCCCTACCAGCAACCCGCTTTTTTAGTGAACTCCGTGTTCTTCCAAATAACGTTCAGCGTCAATTGCAGCGCGACAGCCAGCACCAGCTGCGGTAATCGCCTGGCGATAAATCGGGTCATGGACATCACCAGCCGCAAACACACCCGGAATATTGGTGCGGCTGGAAGGATAATCAACTTTTAAATAGCCGACTTCATCCATATCCAGCACGTCTTTAAACAGCCAGGTATTCGGAGTGTGACCAATTGCCACAAAGACACCATCGAGTTCTAAATCGCTGACTTCGTTAGTTTGAAGATTGCGTAATTTAATGCTGCTGACTTTGTTTTCGCCAACAATTTCATCAATCGCGCTGTTCCAGAGGAATTCAATCTTGGGATTGTTCATGGCGCGATCCTGCATAATTTTAGACGCGCGCAGTGTATCACGACGATGAATCACGTAAACTTTGCTGGCAAAGCGGGTCAGGAAATTCGCTTCTTCCATCGCTGAGTCTCCGCCGCCGACAATGGCCACCGCTTTATTGCGGAAAAACGCACCGTCGCAGGTCGCACAGGTCGAAACCCCGTGGCCCATCAGGCGTTTTTCTGACTCTAAGCCCAGCAATTTAGCAGAAGCGCCGGTCGAGATAATCACCGAGTGAGCATAATACACGTCATTTTCGACTTCGACTTTAAACGGACGCTGGGTCAGATCCACAGCGGTCACGTCTTTGGTGACAATACGTGTGCCAAAGCGCTCGCTCTGCTTGCGCAGATCCATCATAAAGTCAGGGCCCATCACCCCTTCAGGAAAGCCTGGATAGTTTTCAACTTCGGTTGTCAGCATCAGCTGCCCACCCGAAAAATAGCCTTCAAACATCAAAGGTTCTAAATTGGCGCGGCCAGTATAAATAGCAGAGGTATAGCCCGCAGGGCCTGAGCCGATGATAATTACGTTTTCGACTTTTTGGTCGGTATTTTGTTCTGTCATAGTAGCCTCATAGTGGTTACAGGTTTGCCTTCATGATAACGCATGAGAGCTCGTAGCTCGTAGCCGGTGGCCGGTTGCTTTTTGGGATTTTAGCCACAAGCCGTTTGCGACCCACAAGCCACATCCCTAACGCCGTGACCTGACCAGCAGCGTAAAACCGGCTAAAGCCAGTCCACCCCAGGCCAACCCGCTTTACCAGCAGATCATCTCGCCCTTTAAATCCCCATCCCCATCTACTCCCTACCACCTACTATCTACTCCCCCAAGTACTCCCTCAACCAGGCTTCTAACGTCAGCAAAATCCAGACTTTGGGGCCATGGCGCGGTAAAAAGCCGTTAAGCTCCCAGCGCATTAAACGACGCAGATAGTCAGGCTCAAATAAATCATAGGCTTCTAGCCGTTTCATCCGGCGTTTGGCTTCGCGATGTAAAGGTCCGCCGGGCCTAAACCACAGTTCAACCGGCACCTGCATTCCACTTTTGGGACGATTCAGAATCCGCGGACTCAGCAGATCACCTATGGCTTCTTTGAGAATATATTTTTCGATTGTACCGTTGAGCTTGAGCTGGGGCGGGCAATGAATCGCCAAAGCCGTGACGTGTTTATCAAACAGAGGGGATGCAGGCTCAATCCCAAACGCGCGGCTCAAGGCGTTTACTTTAAACAAAATATGATGAGCCCCTTTAAAACGGGTGTTTAAGACCATCAGCTTTTGCACAAAGCTGTCGCCTTGTTCAGGATCCAGCCAGGGCGCAAGCTGACGCTCAAGCGCATCAGGCGGAATCTGGCTTTGTGTCTGAGGTGTCAGCAAATGCGGCAGATCTTCATACAATTTGCGATAGCTGCGCAAATAAGTCCGTTCACGTAAATAAGTCTGCTCGCCTAAACGTTCATGAAAAGGATCCCCATAAAGTTCTGAGAGCAGCATTGGAATATTTTTAGGTCCACCAAAATTGGGGTCACCGCCTTCGCCATTAAACAAAACCCCACTATAACAACTGGCTTCGCGAAAAATCAGCGCATTGGGCACCGTTAGCGGATCACCCACAGGATTCCCCATTAGCGCAATTGTCTGATCCAGATGATGCATAACGGTTTTGGGACTGGCCTCAAGCACCAGATTGCGGGCTTTCGCTAAATCAGCCACATGGCGACTAAACGGGAGTTCATTGCGGTATTTTTCTCCAAATGAGACGGTAAAGGTCAGAAGTTCATCAGCAGAGCGTTCAGGGCTAAACTGGCGCAGCAAAGCAACCACTAAACTCGAATCAATCCCGCCACTCAGCGAAGCACAAAGCGGGCCGCTTGCAGGCATGCGCGAAAGCACAGCGTGCTCGATACTTTTGCGCAATTCAGCAATCAGACGGGGCCTCGCTTCAGTTGGCTCCCAGCGTTCAGGTTCAAAGTTCCACCAGCTACGGCGCTGTAGCTGGCCCTGGCTAAAAGTCAGCCATTCACCAGGTTCAAGCTCATACACACCCTGAATCAGGGTTTCACGACCAGGGATATAGGCATAAGTCAGATAACGCGCCAGGACTTCAGTATTTAAGCGCCGTTGAATCAGGCCTGTATTCATCAAGACCTTCAGGCTTGAAGCAAATATCAGCCCTTCTGCAACCGGGGCATAAAACAAGGTGCGTTCACCCACGGCATCGCGAATCAGATGTAAACTCTGGCCATCATGCCAGGCCAGAACAAAAGCCCCACTGACCTCGTCTAAACGCCCTGAACGCAAGATCTCCGGCCAGTCTTGAGCATTAAGCTCACGGTCATGGATCAAACAGGCAAAGCTTTCAACCAGGCAACCCGGCCCATCTAAAATGCTGACACTGTCTGGCAAGTTGACGGCTAAACCGATTGCGCCGGCAATCGGTTTTTGTTCACGCTGGCGCAGGCCATTAAGTAAACTCCCGCGTGGACGTGGGCGAATCAGATCTTCAGAACGGCTTAGGGGCTTAGCCAAAATCATCGTCACCGCCGCCAAAATCGCTACTGACCAGCATCACGTCACTATCGCTGCCGCTATCGCCTGAGGCATAACCGTCTGCAAGACTGCGAGTATGGCCGTTAAGCACATTGCGCAGACGGTTTAACAACTGCTCAGGCCTGATTGCCGTTAGCTCCAGCTTATACTCTGACAGCCACTTCATCTCAGCTTCAGAATAGCCTGGAATCGGCTCAGTGTTTGTCGCTTCGGCATGTTGCCAGAGCCCTTTAAATTTCGCCGCATGGCGCGGATGTAACCCCATGTCAAACACACGCTCTGATCCAGGAAACCAGTTGCGGTCTGTGATCAGCTGGTGATAAATCCGACAGCCATTTAAACTGGCGTTGTGCAGTACAAAGACGTTTAAAGCGGGGTTGCGCTTAAGCATTTCTTTAATTCTTTCAAAATGCTGAGGTGGGTAACCACCAATACTGAGCACGGCGCATTTTTGCTCAATATGAAAATTATTGGCGAGCAAAAAATCAACAATCTGGGAATGGTCGCAGATAATCACGCGCTCAACCGTATAATCATCCAGATCTTTTTCACGGCTTGTTTGACTAGTCTGCAGCATCAGAGGCTTGTCCAGCTTGCCCGCTAAAGAGCCGTGCGCTTTGCCCCATTTAATCAAACTGGCAGTAAAGGCCTCAAAAGTCAGGGTAATCAAATCTGGATCTGTACGATGCCAGACCACCCAGGTCAGGCCACTCCAAATCGCAAACGTTATCCCGCCAACCAAAACAAAGGCACCGCTAAAGCCAAAATTGGCCAGCCAAAAAATGCTCATAAAGCCCATTAAAAACACGCCTAAAACAGCCATACCCACAACCGAGCCATATTTGCTGTTCAGGCCACCGGGTTTACGCATCCGTAATCGAGCCAGCTCGTAATACAGCTGACGTGGCAAATAGACCAGACTTTGATTAGAAGAAACTTGAGTCAGGGCTTTTGAAAACAAGGTGTCTGTATAAGGGTCGCCCTGTTTGGGTTCAAAAGCAAACTTTTGCCCACAGGCAGAGCACTTTCCGCCGGAACGCTCCCGATACAGGTGATTTTTACCGCATTTAAGACATTTCATCGCCACGGCCCACTGATTATTTAGCAGCAGTATAGCGCAGCGAAGCATAGCTTCGCGGTGGTGGGTTTAAATGCAGAAGATTTAAAGAGAAGAGAAATCGCTGCTTACTCTTTGAGTCTTCGTCTTAAAACCCAGAACCCATAACTCAAAACCCATAACAGCGCCGCTAGGCGCTACTAACCCTTCTAAACGTCAAATTAATTCTGGGCTCAGTGCAGCGTTTGTCTTTGGGCAGTCCGTGTTTCCAGTCATGCTGACAGCGTCCAGACATCAGCAAAAGCGAGCCATGTGCCAGATTTAATTCATGGCGCTGGCCAGATTGTTTATGGCGCAACACAAAACGGCGGCTTGCGCCCAGGCTGATTGAGGCAATCAGGGGTTCAGGGCCAAGTTCGGGTTCATCGTCGCTATGCAGCCCCATGCTGTCCTGACCATCGCGATACAGATTAAGCAGAACGCTATTAAATTCGGCTTGTGTAACGGATTTCAGATAGGCTTTGAGTTGGATGAGCACGGGCGTCCAGGGAATGGGGCTGAGTGATTGCCCAGAATAACGATAATGAGCGTCCGGGTCACCATACCAGGCACTTAAGCGGGGCTCAGCAATCAGACGGCCAAACAGTTTAATTTCACCCTGTTGCCAGGGGGTTTCGGCCAATAGCTGACGAAAAGCTAAATCGGCTTCAGCCAGCGCTAAAAAGTCTGGTAAATACTGAATATCAGGCTTTAGTTCAGGCTTTAGTTCAGACTTTAAATCCGCTTCTGAATGAGTACCTGAGTCAGGCACGAACGGAAGCAGAGCGCTCACCCTGATAAGCTTGAATCCCTTTGCGATGTTTGCGGAACAGCGCCAGCACATATTTACCCGTAGGCGTCTGGCGCCGGGCTTCTATTTCACTCCTCATAGCAGCTGGTAGGCGCTCCAGCGGTGGATAGGGAAAACCATACTGCGGCGGCATCACCATAATCCCGCCTAATGCGCCGAGAGTCAGGTCAGCAGCAGAAAAAGCCTCACCGACTAAATAAGGCTGGCCTGAAGCTAAAATGCGATCGGTCTGATCCCAAAGCGCATTAATTTCACGCAGCGAATCCTGCGTGCTGCTTGGGCGAATTTGATAACTCTGTTTAATCCCAGCCTGAATCTGGCTGAGCAAAGGCTTGGCAATTCGCTGCTCGTGTTTAGGGCAGCTGCGCAGCAACTCAATAATCAAATCAGGTTGCTCTAAAATCAGGCTATAAGCCCAAACGCGAGTTTGCGGGCCGATAACCCGATTAAAGCGATCTTCCCAGGAACGGATTTCAGCTTCATAACGGCGTGGATACAAAGGCACACCATGGCGATGGGCATAAAGCAAAATATCTGAAGAATCACTGAGCACCCCTTCGGGTGCCACCAGAGCAGGGACGGTTGAACCCGCACCCCAGCGGCGATTATGCAAGTAATGAAAAACCGGGGCATGAGCGTCTTCAAGATAAGGCAGCCCCGTCAGATCAAGCGCCCAGCGGGCTTTTTCGCAATAATGGCTAAAAGGGATCGTCAGTAGTCGCAGTTGCATGGTTTCTCCTACTCGTCGACATCAGGCTCAGGAAGCGTGCGAAGACGATAACCGACCCCATAAACCGTATCCAGCACAGGCTGGTGACGACCAGCGGCTGTTACGGCAGTAGCGAGCTTTTTGCGCAGTCTGAGCACAAAGTTATCAATGGTTCGTGAGCTGCTACCAGCCTCAGCGCCCCAAACTTCCTGCAGCAAAAAGTCCCGTTCAAGTACTTTATCCGCATGCTGGGCCAGCAAACGCAACAGCTTAAACTCAGTTTTGGACAATTGCAGGCTCTGGCCTGCAAAAGTTACATTCCAAGTAGCCGAATGCATCGATAGCTCAGCTACTTCCAGTTTATCACTGCTGATCGTCTGACTGTATTGCTGATTAAAAATAGCTTCACGTCGCCGCAAAGCCGTTAAAATTCGGGCCATTAACTCATCACGTTCAAAGGGTTTGACAATATAATCATCCGCTCCCCCTTCCAGACCGCTGACGCGGTCCTGAACCTGATAACGAGCCGTCAGGATCAGAACCGGCAGCAACGGATCACGCTGACGAATCCGCTTACATAACTCCAGGCCACTGCCATCAGGCAACAGCAGATCTAATAAGATTAAATCCGGTTGCTGCTCAAGATACATCTGCCAGCCTTCGGCCAGCGTTTCTGCAACGAGCAAATTTTCATAATCGGGCTTCAAGATATGATGTAAATAATCATGCATAAACCGATCATCGTCTACAATCAAAATTCGCGTCATGCAGCCCCCTTTTTAGCTCGCGGCAGAACAAAACTGGCATAAGTCCCTTGTTCAGAAGCGCTATCTAGCTCAAGCCGACTATGATGCCGAGCTAAGAGTTCGGTGACGATTTTAAGTCCGATTCCCGCCGTCTGATGACTGCCGGTTGGGCCAGGTAAAAAGATCGACCCATCCTGATTTAAACGCTTAATCAAATCAGCTGGCATGCCACAGCCTGTATCACGAACCTGAATCCAGACGCTTGGCGCAAAATATTCAACCTGACCATCCTGATCAAACTCATCTTTAGCAGGATAAAGTTCAGCCTGAATCGTGACCTTTTGATTCGGCGGCGTAAAGTTCAAGCCATTGACAATCAGCTGGCGCAAAATCTGCTGAAGCATGTCTACATCAGCCAGCACCTTGAGCTCACTTGAGATGTGCGTTTCAATCAAGACCTTGCGTTCAGCGCTTAAATCCGATAGTTCAGCTATAAGTGATTGAACCAGCGCCAGCAAATTCACTGTTTGTGGCTGATAAGGGTAAGCTTCAAAATAACAGCGTGACCAGGCCAATAGATTTTTAAGTAATTCCAGCGCTTGTTGGGCTTTAGTATTAGATTGCTGAATCAGCGCAACAGCCTGCTCGTGTTCATGAGACCAGATCTCGCGCAATAAACCCAGCATGGTATGAAGATTGCCAACCGAGGTCAGCAAACTATGAGAGACCGTGGCAAACATTTCATCTTTGCGTGCGGACAAACGGCGAATTTCCTGATAACTGCGCGATAGCTCAAGCATGGAATGAACACGGGCCTGGAGCTCAAGGGGGTCAACTGGTTTACGGACATAGTCAACAGCCCCCGCTTCTAAGGCCTGCTGAAGATTTTCTGAACGGGTCATCACACCGCTACACATAATCACCGGGATCAGGCTGGTCAGCGGATCCGCTTTAAGCGCGCGCACCAGCTCCAGACCGTTCATATTCGGCATATCCCAATCTGTAATCACCAGATCAGGCAGGCGATGTCTGGCTAAGTGTAAGCCAGTCTCACCACTATTGGCGCGCAGAATCCGATAAGAAACAGGACTCTGCTCAAGAATTTCCACCATGACTTCAAGATTATGAACCTCGTTGTCGACGATCAAGAGAGTAGGCTTTGTTACCATCATATAATGTGGCTTTCAGCGTTTTCAAAATGCTAGATAGACAAAACAGCTCGATGAATAACAGCAAAACAACTTAAGTAAACAAGCAAAACAGACACAAAAAACAAAAAAGACAAAAGCAGACTAAGATGAATGGCTTCCACTGGCATTCTAGCAGAACCAAACCAGGGCAAGGTCCCAGCTTAGTAAGGCTTAAGGCAGCAAGCCTGTCTGGACCAGCTCGGAATCT
>CAJYHH010000725.1 GCA_913773825.1 Candidatus Sericytochromatia bacterium
AACTTTTGCCTTGGTATTTACCGCGAGTGTCTCACAGCCGCTCAGCTGAGCAGCCGGGTATCAATGTCTTGCTGGCCAATATGCTATTTATGAATCCAGAAAGCTGGCGGCTTCAGACGCTACTCAAAACCGAATCGCCTGATATCGTGGTGTTGATAGAGATTCATGATCGCCATCAGGCATTAATGAAGAGTATGGCAAAAACCTATCCCTATTTTAGTGTGCATGGCGAAGGTGCGGGCTGCGTTGGAGTCTGGAGCAAAATTCCCCTGACTGAGATTAAAGGGATAAAAATGGGGCCTGCTCAGTTTTACACTCTCTTCATACACCTCAATATTCAGGGTAAACCGCTTGAAATCATTGCGACCCATCCAGCGGCGCCAACTGACGAAGAGATGTTTAACCGGCGCAATCAGGAATTTCAAACACTGAATGTTTATTTGCAAAATAAAACGGGACATTATGTTTTGCTGGGTGATCTCAACGTAACGCCTTGGTCACCTCATTATAGCCAGTTGATTCAGAATACCCAGCTGATCAATGGCCGGCTGGGCTTTGGAATTCAACCCACTTGGCCAACAGAGCTCCCGCCGCTAATCAGGATTCCTTTGGATCAGGTTTTAATCAGCCCTGGGCTTGAGATTCAGAATTTGCGTACCGGGCCAGAGCTGGGCTCAGATCACTTGCCGCTGCAGTTTAAGCTGATTGTAAGCGATTGAGCACACACAGGAAATTCAGATGCATCTCAGGCTTCAAGACTTAAGCTTTATTCGGGATAAACCTTATTGGGTGAAGGCTTTCGGCTTTAATTTACTTGTTTAATTTACTTGAAATTCCAAAATCCAACTTTATTTTGATCAAGAGAGAGGCAACAGCTCTAAAACCTGGATTGAGATACGGTTTAGAGTAGTCATATTAGAGTAGTCATAAAGCTTGTTGCTCTCTCTGTTATGTACTTTGATCAGGGTTCGATTTTGAGCTCAGGCATTTCTTTGGCACATTGTTCGCCGAAGAAAAAGCAGAGCATGCGATCAACCCGATCAGACCAGGAAGCTTCACTATGGTCAGCTCCTTCTGCTAGCCAGAACAACAGATTTTCGCCGTGAACATAACCCTTGCTGGCGATGCAGTTAACAAAATCCTGAGTTTTGGCAAGCGTCTCATCTGGATCGCCGCCTTCTTCTGTGCCCATATCTACCCAGATTTTGAGATCCTGAGGCAGGGTTTCAACATCTGCCAGCGACTGTTCGTTGTTCCACCATAAAGAGGGTGAAAGAACGCCGATATGAGAAAAGACATCGTCATAGTGAAGTCCCATATAAAAGCTGATCAGTCCGCCTAAAGATGACCCCGCAATCCCGGTACTTTCCCGGTCGGGTTTGGTGCGATACTCAGAGTCAATAAAGGGTTTGAGTTCTTCAACAATAAAGCGTGCATATTTAGGACCCCCGCCACCTTCGACTTGCCCATTTTTGTTGGTCATGGCATTCCAGGTGTATTCAAAGTCCCTGTTTTCAGTATTGTAAATCCCGATAATCAGGGCTTCTTTAATCTGACCCGTCTGGATTAGATGCTCCATATGTTCATCAACATTCCATTCATCGCCAAAAGAAGTTGCGGCATTAAACAGGTTATTGCCGTCATGCATATACAGCACGGGATAACGCTTATCCTGATCATGTTGATAGCTGGGCGGTAAATAAACAATAATATCTCGAGAGTGCTCAAGCAGCTTGGACTGAAAAGCCTGATGTAGGCGAAAATGCCCGCTTAAAGTTGCCTCCTGACCGTTAGGTGCCCAGGCCTGATCGTGAGGTTCTTCACCATTACGCAGGTTGATTTCTAAAGTATTCTCTATGGGGGCTGTTTCTGTAATATTGGCGATTTGTTGTTCCATAATCTATTTCCCACTTTTATTCGATAGCTTCACTTTCACAAATAGCAGATAACACATCTTGTAAAATGAATTTATATGTTTAAAATATCTAAAAAATAAATAATTACCAGACAAAAAGACAATTGAGCTAGATGTCCCGTCAGACTAAAAGGGATAGACAATCAAAGCAGGTGATTAAAAGCGATTTGAGACTGTAACCAGATACCCTTAACAGCTGATCTCGGAGACTAGCTAGCTTCTGATTTACGATTAAATAAGGTACATGTTTAGCGACCGCAGAGATCATGGTTTGACAGTCAAGGTGTCAAAGGAAGGCGAGGGCACGGAAAGAAGCTTTCTCAGACCGCTCATTGAGTTGAAGCCCTGCTTGCGAAGCGTGGACAAA
>CAJYHH010000726.1 GCA_913773825.1 Candidatus Sericytochromatia bacterium
TTCTTCGGCAATACCCAACATAAAATAACTGTCCTCTCCATTTCCTATCAGCAATAACTTTTTATATTTTTCTTCAACTTGGCTGCCAAATTCTTCAATATCTTCACTATATGCAGGACAAAAATCAGGTTCTAATCGATCAAACGAATACAAAGATAAGAGACTAACGGTAATTCTCTGGTCTTCAAGACCCTTTTTCATCGCTGTCGTTAGAGTATAGTATGTGCCTGTAATAGAAGAACCTTCAGGGCTACCGCCATTAAACTGCCCAACAACTATTTCTTTGTAATCCTCAGGAAGTTTTATTGTCTTTTCAAAAGCAGCAATTGTATTTTCATCAACTTTATCTCCACCTCGTTCCAATCTAAAATCAAGAAAATTCATTTTTACCGTCCTAAAAAGTACAGTCGATTGATTTCCACAGGCCAATTTTCTTCAGAAAAATCATCATCATTTAAAACCTTATCCCAAGGCACAGCAGGGCCCCCCCAACTCTCAATCTTATGAATCATAGTGTACAGATCTGGCCCATTATGATCCATCACATCATCACAGAGATAACCAGAGGTTGGGTATGACGAGTCTGGCAACAACACAAACTGCTCACTGCCTAGCGCCTGAGACACAACAGAAAATTTACTGCGAAGCTTTTCTCTAAGCGTTAGATCGTCCCAAATCCATGCCCAGCGGATAAGAGTGTCCCAAACCATGATCTTGGGTCCAATCACAAGACTGCCAACAGGCGCGCTTATTTGACTAAATTCTTCTTTGAGCCAGAATTCTTCTGGAGAATCATACACACTTGAACCCATAGAGGAATCAAAGTCCCATGGCCATTGATCAATTTGATTTTGTGTTTGCAAATTGAATCCACTAAAGTGTCCACGACAAAACAACTCAAAATCAATCACTCCGGCAACTGAATTTTGACGCAGTTGCTGCTGAAACTTCAAAATATCAGCAAAGTTGTTTAGATGATGCGCAGCAAAAGCCATAATAACAACGCTCACAAGCACCTCTAACGATTTAGGGCCAGTACCAATTAAATCTTGAAGCAAAACAGCCCTCTATCTCTATGAGCTGATTATATACTCAAAAAATCAAATGTAAAGATTAAGTTGTTTAAAAACTCAAGGGCTCAGTTAGATGACTATAGCAGCCACAAATAGGCCATCAATTTACGCGGGCTGTAATCACCAGAGCTTCAAGCTGGGAGCGTGTGAACTCATAGGTTTTGCCCCAGGAATTGATTCGGTAAGTGGGCGGATTGCCTTCATTACGGGCCACTATCAAAGCTGAGTGTTCAGCCTGACCTTGAGTTTGAATCGGAATATCAATGCTGACAGGTTGGCCCTGAGCCAGCATTTGATCAATACTATCCACAGTAACGGTGCCGGACTCTCCCAAATCAAAGTGGGTAGTCTGATTGTTGACTTGATTGCGCAACACCCGGCGCTCAAGCTCGCGGGATTCGCTGTCGAACAGACCCAGACCAAAATTCTCCAGCTGAGATTGAGATAAACCAGCAAGCGCAGGTGTCGCTTGCGCCAGACTCAGCTGAGCTTGTGACAAAGTTGCGCCTTGCGCCGGGTCAGCTGAAAAGCGACTATCGTAAAAAATCGTCTGACCATTGTTCTCATAGCTGGACTCTAATTCAAAGTCTGCATGACCCGCTTGAGCCAGCTCATTGCCCCGACGACGGGCAAAATCCATCAGAGCATTCTGAACAACTTTACCTGACAAGGTGCGATTATCTGAATTGTCGCCCTGATAGGTTGTGTTGGGAAAAACTTTCTGCCCACTGCCCAGCTTAAATGCTTTACCATCAGCCAAAGTCGTGACAAGAGAAGCATAACGCGCGGGATTCGTCTGAGCCAGCTTCATTTGTACAGACGTGGCCGCACAGGTTGCCCGATTGCCCTGCTCAATGTCAGCCGGGAAAGCCAAATCATGCAAAACCTCGCGAACCAGCTCACCGCGCTGCTCAGCAGGCAAGCCTTTGTTTGCTTTTAAAAAGTCACCCAGCGTGTTGCTGACTTGATTAAGGACTTTAGGACCACTGCGCCCCAGTAGGCTGTTAAGATATAAAAAACTTTCTTCATTAAGCTGACCTTGAGCCTGCAGGCCATCTAAAAGCTGACGCACTTCAGGCCGGTTGCCCACGCGCTCGAGAAAATCGTCTGAACGCTGCTGCAAACGAGCTGGGCTTGGCGGTGAATCTCTATCGCGACGACGGGCGGCTTCAACCGCTACGCTGGACACCCGACCCAGGGCCCGAGCACTGGAGTCAAAAATTCCTGCGCTGGAGCCAACAGAAGCTAAAGCATTCTGCTCAGGGGTGGCGCCGTTGGCCTCCAGAGCATCAAGATGATCATCCAGGCGATCCAGACGTTCGTCCATATCCTCGACGTTCATTTCCCGAGCCAGACGCGTGACGCTTGCGCGGTCCAGGCTACGCAGCTCACGCACGCTTAAGGTGCCGTCGCGATTGTCATCTGCAATATTTAGAATCGTTCGACTATCACCTCCGCTATTAATCGAGGCCAGATCACTGGCTCCCTCGGCAGCCAGAGCATCGCGCTGAGTGGTGAGTGCTCCCAGACGAGCGTCAATTTCAGGCATTGAAAAAAGCGCCATCTGATAACCGTCCGCACTCCGAGTCGCATCAGCATAAGTCTGGCGAAGCTGTTCACGCACTTCTGAATCTGACAGACCGGCTGTATCAAGCTCCTGATCCGAAAGGGCTCCGTCACGGTCAGTATCAACCTGCTCGCGCACGTCTGCGGCTCTAACCGCCCCAGAGCCATTTTGGTCAAGACTACGCAACTGGTTCCACTGACCCATTTGAGTATTTAATTCGCGAAATGACGGCATCTTAGGCTCCCTGGCAGAGAATGAATGAAAGGTTCAAAATAGCCCGTCATCATTGTCAGCACAGCATAGACAGGCACTTGATCTTTAAGTAATCTTTGGCTAGCTTATCAGCTTTCTCACATTTTGTATACGCAAGCAGTAAACGGCTAAAAAGGGACAAGAATCTCCGACAAACAGGGTATATTTAAACTGAAGTGTTCTATGAGGGATGGTATCGGCATGAATTTACGGGTTCCCAATTCTCCACAGCCAGCGGCCACGCCGTCAGTTAAAGGCCCACGCCCGACTGAAGCAAATAGCCCCCTCACCCCGCAAGAACGCATTGAACAGGCTTTTGAAGCCCTTGAAACACAAGCGCCAACAGATGCCCGTCAAGGCGTCAATTTTGGCGCTGGTTTTGCTACATCCTCTCATTCCCTGAGCAACGGTCTTTCTCATCTGCGCCAAAGCATTGAACACAGCCTGCGCAGCAAACAGCCCCCTTTAAGCCCTGAAGCTCAGGCCCGACTTGAAGACGCAGTCGGCGATTTAGACTTGCTCTTGCGCAGCCGCCCGGAACCCGCCAACGCTAACGAGCGTAGCGCTCTGCGTCAGCAATTACAAACCTTGGCTGGAGAGCTCCAGAGCGCAGGCCTGATGAACGCCAATACCCGCGCAGCCCTGAATGAAATCACTTCTGCCAGCGTCAGCGCAATGGGCAAAGGGGCTGGCATGCCTTTACAAACTGCTAACTACGGTTCGCGCTTAGCGGGACTACACGGGCCTTCGGGCAATCTTAACGGCATGCAGATGGACGTGATTCGCGACGCCAGCGCCGTGATGCAAATGGCCCACAACGTCACCATTCCGCCAGGCCCCTTAAATCAAGAAAAACTGATTGCTTTAGGCCTGCGCGAGCAACTGGTGCGTTTAAGCAGCGAAATGCTGCTGCCCCCGCCTGCTGAAGTCAAACCGGGCCCCAGCGTCTACGAAGACCAGATTCTGCTGCTTAACGGCGTT
>CAJYHH010000727.1 GCA_913773825.1 Candidatus Sericytochromatia bacterium
GTCCAAATTTTGTCAGAAAAAACGGCCCGGTCATTTGACCGGGCCGTTTAAGTTTAAGGCTTGGGCTTAGCTCGCGCTGGCTTCCTGGGCGGGCAGCAGATCGTTTTTGCGCAGCCATTCTTCGTTAAAGGCTTTTGAAACATAGCCACGGCCAGAGTCTGGCAGCAGAATGACCATTACGTCATCAGCTTTAAGCTGGTGTTTACGGGCATAGCGGTAAGCGCCAACCAAAGCAGAACCTCCAGAAATGCCGATAAACAGACCTTGCTGTTTGGGCATCAGACGGGTCATGTCATAAGACTCTTGATCATAAACCGTGACAATTTCATCCACAATCGACAAATCAATCGCTTTGGGATAAAAGTCTTCCCCAATGCCTTCAATGCGATAGGTGTGGATTTTATTGGGGTTTGAATAAATCGATCCGTCTGGATCAATCCCAATAATCTGAATATTAGGGTTTTGCTCTTTGAGGTAGCGGCCAACGCCGGTAATTGTGCCGCCTGTGCCCATGCCGCAGGCAAAATGAGTGATTTTGCCTTCTGTCTGGCGCCAGATTTCAGGGCCCGTGGTTTCATAATGAGCCTGAGGATTGGCCGGGTTGTCATACTGATTGGGTGAAAAAGCACCGGGGATTTCTTCAACCAGTCGACGAGCCACGCTGTAATAAGACCGGGGATCTTCGGGCTCAACGGCCGTCGGGCAGGGGATGACTTCAGCGCCAAAGGCGCGTA
Source organism: Candidatus Sericytochromatia bacterium (assembly GCA_913773825.1). GTDB lineage: Bacteria > Cyanobacteriota > Sericytochromatia > UBA7694 > UBA7694 > CAJYHH01. The sequence goes on from CAJYHH010000727.1 coordinate 735, forward strand.
AGACGTCAATTTTATCCTGGCTGACTTTGTCAGGGCAAGTAAAGATACATTTGTAGCCACGCTGCGTTGCGACCATCAGCAGGCCCAGACCCGTATTGCCTGAAGTTGGCTCAACAATGGTGCCGCCAGGGCCAAGTTTGCCTTCTTTTTCTGCCGCTTCGACCATATAGATGCCGATGCGGTCTTTGACCGAGCCACCGGGATTGAGGTATTCAAGTTTGGCAAGAATAGTTGCCGGGATATCTTCAAGGCCTTGTTTCAGGCGCAGTAAGGGGGTGTTCCCCATCAGATCAAGTAATGATTCAGCATATTGCATGGCGTGGACTCCTTAGGAAGTGGACTAGAGGACGAATGGACTTAAGATGAACAACAGAGACTTGGGAGGGATGAAAAACCACTGGCCTGCTCTTCGTCTATAAGTGAGCAAAGCGAGCGGTCCTTCATCCTTTTGTCCATTAGTCTGTTTTACAGGCTTTTAGCGACGAGCTGCAGCACTTTATTGGCATTGCCCATAAAGCGGTCCATTTGGTCTGGACGCAGCGGTTTATGGGCTAACATGGCCAGGTCATAAAGATGCTCGCAGAGCAGGTGAACCGTGTCTTTTTCAGATGGATTGTCTGAAACTTTACGCAGGGTCTGCAGCAGTGGGTGACGGCTATTCAGCACCAGCGTGTGTTCGTCGAGCAGGCGCTCTGCGTCATTCTGATTTGAACCCTGCATATAGCGGGTCATTTCATATAGTCGACGCACTTGCTCAGGCAGGACAATCAGGGCTGGAACTTCTTCAGTTTTGAGAGCCTGAACTTTAACAGTCAGTTTGTCATGGCCGAGTTCCCGCTTAAACAGTTCTTCAATCGTCTCATCACCGGTCTGGTTGGTTTTGGGATCCACGATGCTGGGCTGCTCTTCATCAACCAGTGACTCCGCGATGTCAGAGTCAACACGGGCAAACTTGTATTCCTGGTTTTTGTATTCTAAAAACTGAATAAAGTGCGTGTCGATCAGGGTGCTGAGATACAGGGTTTCGATGCCCTGCTGTTTGAGCAGTTCAACAAAGCGCTGTTGGCCAGATTCTTCAGATGTGTAATAGACTTTTTTGTCTAGCTGGGGGTGACGGGCTGCGTACTCCTGCAGGGTGATATAGTCACCGGCACTGGATTTAAACAGCAGAATGTCTTTAACTTTGTCATAGAACTTGTCGTCTTCCATCACGCCAAATTTAATAAAGGTGTGGATGTCGTCCCAAGTCTTGATAAAGGCTTCGCGGTCTTTGTTATACATCTCTTTGAGACGATCTGCGACCTTACGGGTAATAAAGCTTGAGACTTTTTGTACATATGGATCGTTCTGCAGCATTGAGCGCGAGACATTAAGCGGAATATCCGGACAGTCAATTCCGCCTTGTAAAGTCATCAAAAAGCGCGGCAAAAACTCTTCGCTCTGGTCAGAGACAAAGACATTGTTGACGAACAGTTTGATCTGACCTTTGGAAGGATCCATTTCGTGCTGAAGTTTTGGGAAATACAGAATCCCGCGCAGATTAAACGGCACTTCGACGTTCAGATGAATCCAGAGATGGGGCTCAGGCGCAAACGGGAAGAAATAGCGATAGAACTCTAAATATTCTTCGTCGCTGACTTCTTTGGGGTTTTTATTCCAGAGTGCATCCTGTTTATTGGCCTGTTTGTCGCCAAGATAAATCGGGTAGGGCATAAAGTCGCAGTATTTGCGAATCAGATGCTGCAGGCGGGGCTCTTCAGAGAACTCACCTTCGTCAGACATCAACGTCAGCTTAATTTCAGTGCCGCGCTCAGCTTTATCACCAGGGCCCATTTCGAAGTTGGGTGAGCCGTCACAGGACCAGCGCACAGGCTCAGCGCCCGCTTGATAAGAGAGACTGTTGATCTCAACTTTGTCAGCGACCATAAAGGCTGAGTAAAAACCCAGGCCGAAGTGCCCGATAATCTGGGCAGCCTGTTCTTTAAAGCGCTCCATAAAGTCATGGGCGCTAGAAAAAGCGACTTCGTTGATATACTTTTTGATTTCATCTGCGGTCAGACCCAGGCCGTTATCGACAAAAGTCAGGGTACGGGCTTCAGAATCAAAGCGCAGTTCAATTTTGTATTCACCGGCTTCTTTTTCGGCATCGCCGATCATAGCCAGGTGTTTGTGTTTGTTAATGGCGTCAACGGCGTTTGAAATCAATTCACGCAGAAAGATTTCTTTGTCGTTATAAAGCGCCTTTTTGACAATCGGAAAAATATTCTCCATGTGAACGGAGATTTTGCCTTTTTCGACAGCAATGGACATCGGGGGCCTCCAAGTAGCTAATTGCTGATAGCAAGTCGCTGTTACAAGCTGATATTGCCATCAGTGACTGGTTATTCATAAGAATTTTACCATGATTTGAATTCGCGTTAAGCTCAAGCCCATAACATACGAATGCTTTAATATTCTTTACATCTGGGTTATTTGAATGACTGGACGGTCATTTTGGAATTGAGTACAAGCGTTGACCGATATTTTTAAGCTTTGCGCAATTGGCTACCAGCCACCAGCCCGTTAAGGGCCATGATAGAATGCATCGACTTAGAATCACTCTAAGACGCTGATTAAGAACTTATGACCTCTAACAATACTCACAATACTCAAGGAGACCTGTTCATGTCTGAGAAGCAACAAGCCGTGATCGGGCTGATGGACCCCAACAGCTTCTCTTTCCGGGCTGCCCTGGAAGGCTTGCTGAACCATATCACCCGCGACGTCAAATACAAAGGCAAAACCTACGAAATTGTCGCTCGCCGCATTGTGTCCCGTCCTTACAACGTGCTGGGTGCCAGCACCAGCTGCAAAGTCATCCTCAACCGTGGTGCCCACTGGAATCCGCATCACAACAGCTTTTTTCATCTGGTTATGCAGAACAGCTACATGATCAACGATATGGTGTCGTTTAAGTCAATCGACAAAAACACCAGCTATGGTCATATGAGCGAATTGGGTATGCATATTCCGGCTACCTGGGCGATTCCTCAGGCTGATTACACCAAACTGCTGGAATCAGATCGCATTGATCCCGATCTGATCTTCCCTGATTATGAAATGTTTGATCTGGCGGCTATTGGCGAAGAAGTGGGTTACCCCTCTTACATGAAGCCCCAGGATGGCGGCGGCTGGGTCGACGTTATCAAAGTGAATAATGTGCATGAGCTTCATGACGCTTACCACAAAATTAAAGATAAACCCGTTAATCTGCAGAAAGCTGTAGATTACAAAGAGTTTGTCCGCGTAGTAGGTATCGGACCTCAGATGATGCCGATGCACTATAATGCTGGCGCTGAGCACAGTCATGATCGTTATCTGCGGAGTGAAGGTGTTGCTGTTGAGCATAACTTCCTGCCGGCAGATCAGTATGACGAAGTTTGCAAAATCACTA
>CAJYHH010000728.1 GCA_913773825.1 Candidatus Sericytochromatia bacterium
TGCCAATGTCTGAAGTCGAAGAGCTGACAAGCAGCCGACCATCTAAACTCAGTTCGGCTTTGGCGCTGGCTGGATTGACTAAAGCATCCCAGCAGCCGGTCGCCATCCCCTGACCGACCAGCAGATCCCCTTTAAGCTGTGAGCGCGGTTTGGACGGCCGCTTAGACCAGCCAAAGCGTTCAGCTCCCTGTTGATAACATTCAGCCAGGGCCTTACTTGAAAAGGGTTTGTCTTGATTTTGATCTTTATCCGCATAATTTTTAAGCCTGAGTGCCAGCGGATCCAGTTGAAGCTCTGCGGCCAGCTCATCCATGGCGCACTCTAAGGCAAAGAGCCCTAAGGTCGCTCCGGGTGCGCGCATATCACCCGGTGTGGCCACATCCAGCTCCGCAATTTTATAAGCCAGCCTGACGTTATCACAGCGATAAAGCAGACCTGACCAATTGACGATCATCTCAATATAGTCCTCATAACGCGAGGTCTCTGACAGCGCTTCATGAATCACTGCCTGCAGCGCGCCCTCAGCATCGGCTGCCAGTTTTAAGCTGTGCAGGCTCTGAGGCCGATGGGTCATCGTAAACATCTGGCGGCGAGTCAGCTCAACCCGCACAGGCCGCTTGAGTTCACGGGCTGCCAGCACCGCCATAAACACAGAATACTGAGGCCGCAGCCCCGCCCCAAAAGCCCCACCCACAAAAGGTGAAACCACATTCAGCTTTTCAGGATCAAGCTTAAAGACCTTGCTGAGATAAGTCTTACAGTTATTGACCCCCTGGGTTTTGTCATAGACCGTCAGACTGCCGTCAGGCTCCCAAACAGCGGTAGCCGCAAACAGCTCCATGGGATTGTGATGTTCGCTCGGCGTGGTGTAATGCACGTCAATTTTAAAATCGGCATCGGCCAAGGCCTGATCTGCGTCACCCCGAGGTTTAGGCGGAGGCTGAATGCCAGCCCGGCTTTTGGGCGCAGCATAAGCTTCTGACTGGGCGCGTTCAAGCTCGGTCAAATGCTCATGGGTTTTATACTCAATCTGAATCAGCTGAGCAGCATAGCGAGCCAGCTCCAGACTTTCAGCAATCACCAGCGCAACTGGCTGACCATTAAAGTGAATATTTTCGTCATGCAGAGGCCGCAGCGGTGAGTTTTTGGGGCTAACCTGATCGCGATAGCTGCGATCCAGCCAGGCCAGACCGCTGACATTTTGATGGCTAAACACTTGAAGCACACCGGGCACTGCCAGGGCCGCATCGGTCTGAATCTTTAAAATTTTGCCGCGGGTAATCGGGCTTGAAACCACATGGCCATAAACTAATCCAGGTGCCCCAAACTCAGCTGCATAACGAGCCTGGCCTTTAACTTTGGCTGGCCCATCAACGCGATTGGCGGGCTGGCCTGTATACTTCTTGCTCTGAGTATCAGGGCTGATAAAACTGCGTGGCGTAGGGCTCATGCTGATTTCCTTTCTGATGCGGCTGTCGCTCGCTCTAAAGCACGGATCAGCCCGCGTTTAGCCAGCTCAGGCTTAAAGTCGTTGTGGGCATAGGTTTGGGCACCCGCTAAAAGTTGCTCAGCGGCCTGTTCAAAACAAGCCCTGACTGGCGCTTGCCCTTTTAGCAAGTTTTCTGCTTTTAAGTCACGCCAGGGCTTATGGGCCAGCCCACCCATGGCAATCCGGGCAGACTGAATCAGTCCTTGATCGATTTGCAGGGCCACAGCCGCCGAAACCAAAGCAAAAGCGTAAGAATGACGGTCCCGCACTTTGAGATATTCAAAATGCTGGCTATAGTCCTCTGGCGGCAGTTCAATCGCCAGAATCAGCTCATCTGGGGCTAAATGATTATCCAGCTCAGGCTGATCACCTGGCAGACGATGAAAATCAGCAAAGGGAATCCGGCGCTCACCCTTAGGGCCCCGTACATGCACAACAGCTTCAAGTGCAGCTAAAGCCACACACATATCTGAAGGATGCACCGCAATACACTGCTCACTGGCGCCTAAAATGGCGTGAATCCGGTTATAACCGGTCTGCGCGGCACAGCCACTGCCGGGCTGGCGTTTATTACAGGCCGTGGCGATGTCGTAAAAATAATAACAGCGGGTCCGCTGCATCAGATTGCCGCCATTGCTGGCCATATTGCGCAACTGGGGCGAGGCCCCGGCTAAGATGGCTTTGCTTAACAAAGGATACTGCTGCTGGACTTCAGGATGAGCGGCGGTTTCAGCGTTTTTAACCAAAGCGCCCAGACTTAAGCCGCCGTCAGCGGTTTTCTGAATCGTCTGCAAGGGCAAACGGGTAATGTCGACCAGCTGCTCAGGCCGCATGACGTGTTCTTTCATCAAGTCTAAAAGATTTGTACCGCCCGCAATCGGGCGCGCCTGATCGTCAGCCAGTGAACTGAGCGCAGATTCTAAATCTGTCGCTCTGGTATAGCGAAAAGGATACATCAGGCAGCCTCCTGATCAGCTTGAGGAGCTGTGATGCTGTTGTTCATTACTTCACGGACCGCATCAAGAATATTGGGATAGGCCCCACAGCGACAGAGATTGCCACTCATTTGCTCACGCAGTTCATGATCGCTGAGCTGTTTACCAGCCTGTTCCTCTAACAGCCCCACAGCTGAACAGATCTGGCCCGGGGTACAGTATCCACACTGAAAAGCATCATGCTCGACAAACGCAGCCTGCATCGGGTGCAAAGCTTCGCCCAGGGCCAGTCCTTCAATGGTGGTAATTTCAGCGCCGTCCATCATCACCGCCAATGTAAGGCAGGCATTGATGCGTTTACCCTCCACCAATACCGTACAGGCCCCGCACTGACCATGGTCACAGCCTTTTTTAGTCCCGGTCAAACCCATTCTTTCTCGCAATAAATCCAGCAAGGTAGTCCAGGGCGTCAGTTCAAAGATTTGCTTTTGACCATTAATACTGAGTTTTACAGGATGGTGTTCATTGAGCAGGCTTAAACCAGCATCAGGCTGCAAAACTGGGTTTTGTTGAGAGTTAGGTTGAGAACTGGGTTGAGGGGCTGGATCAGAGAAACGATCAAAGGAGTCGGAAGTAGTCTGTTCTGTCATCAACAGAGCTCCTGTAAGAGGGATTTTTAAGGGCCACTGAAAAATAAAGAAAAACAAATAGTCAAACAAATAGTTAAAAGATTAATTTGTTTTAATATGTTAGCATTTGACTATTAAATTTCAAGCGACAAATCCGACAAAAAAACCATAATCGACAGATCTTTACAAAATCTGAATGCGATCTGAATAGTTGATTGTCTGATCCCAGCCTTAAACGCATGCTACGTTAAGGCCATGAACACACAAAATCCTAACCACTCACATCCATCTCAATTTTCTGAATCTTCTGGCAAGCGGCCAAAAGTCGTAATTGCTGGCGCCAGCGGCTTTGTCGGTCGCCATCTGATCCAGGCCCTTAAACCTGACTTTGACTTAATTGGCCTGACGCGCCAGCACAAAGATTCTGAAGCCGGTCTCGAATGGCGCCGAGCTGATTTATTTTCATTGTTGCAAGCCGAAAACGCCTTACAAGGGGCTGACTATGCGGTTTATCTGGTGCATTCAATGATGCCTAAATCTGGTCTGACCCAGGCCAGCTTTGCGGACATGGATCTCATTCTCGCCGATAATTTTGCCCGAGCAGCCAAACATGCCGGCATTCAACAGATTGTCTATCTGGGCGGAATTATTCCACAAAACGAAGATCCTGAACAATTATCTGAACATCTGCGCAGTCGCCATGAAGTTGAGCGGGTCCTGGCGGCTTATGGGGTGCCGCTGACTGCGCTGAGAGCCTCAATTGTAATTGGTCCCCATGGCTCATCTTTTGAAATTGTCGAAAAGCTGGTGACCCGCCTGCCGCTGATGATTGCTCCTGGCTGGACCCAGACACAGACCCAGCCGATTGCCCAGTCTGACGTGATGGACATCATCCACTATGTTTTAGGCCGTCCAGACACTTACCATCAGGCTTTTGATATCGGTAGCCGTGACGTTATGAGCTATATCGATCTGATGCAGGCTGCAGCCCGAGAACTGCTCGGCAAAGAGCGTTTGATTCTGCCTGTGCCCTTAATTGCGCCCAAACTGTCTTACCTTTGGGTCAGCCTGATTACGGGTGCTCCCAAAGAACTGATTGAGCCTTTGATTGCCAGTCTGCAGTTTCCGATGGTGGCCCGCAATCTGAAGCTTCAGGAGCAAATGGGCCAGCAGCCGCTGACGGTCCAAGAAGCGATTCATGTAGCGGTCCGCCAAGAGCAAGAAGCGGCTAAAGCCCAGTCTGAATCAGAACAAAAGCCCGTAGCAAAAGTGGCTCAGGATAAAATTAAATCTCTGGCCAAACCCGTCAATGACGTGCGTTCAGTGCAGCGTTTGCCGATTCAACCCGGCAAAGACGCGCTTTGGCTCGCTGACAAATATACACTCTGGCTGCCTCATCTGCTCAGACCGTTTATCAAGGTTGATGTGGCAGATGACTATACGATCCGCTTTTATGTGCTGGGTTTATGGCGCCCCATTTTAGAGCTGGATTATTCAGAAACCCGCAGCACCCCTGATCGCGCGTTGTATTATATCACCGGCGGCTTACTGGCTCAGCAAAGCGAAGGTCTCAAAGGCCGACTTGAGTTTCGCGTGGTGCCGGGCGGCAAGTATGCGCTGGCTGCAATTCAT
>CAJYHH010000729.1 GCA_913773825.1 Candidatus Sericytochromatia bacterium
CTAAAACCGTCAGCCTGACCAAAGCAACTCCGAGTAATGCGATTAAACAAGGCAGTACTGAACTCCGTCTCGAAAGCAAAAATCAGGCTAAACAGGCTGTATCTGCTCCTGTAACCCTGTCAGCTGCTCGCCGTGATCTGCCGACTAGTGATGTGATGACGATTGCTCGCATTGGTCTGGACTCCATGGAGCGCGCTCGGACTTACGAAGATGGCTATAATATCGGCCGTTCTACGATTGATTCACTAGCTCGCCAGAACTCTTATATCGCCCGTCTGGCTCAGGCTGCGACAAATCCCCAGATGGGTTATGAAACCGCTTATAAAGCGCTGGTTCATGCTCTGAGCTTTATTGCTAACAACCGCGAAATCAGCATCTCTGCAGCTTGCGAACTGGTTCGCAATATGATGAGCTCTGCCAAAACCTATGAAGACGGCACCCGCATCGGCTACGGCACCATGGCCTTTATCCGTCAGAGTGCTTCTCCCAGCATTACGGCTGTCATCGACAGCTCTGTTCGCGCTGCTCAATCTACCCGTTACTGGGAAGACGCCTATAACCTGGTTTATAACGCCTACAACAGCATCCGCTACATGAATTAATTTTGTTTTAAGCAACAAAGCCCTTGGTTGATTTCAGCCAAGGGCTTTGCTGCTTTTTGGTCTGAGCAAACGGTTATTCTGTGGTTGTTTTATACTTGTTTTGAGCGTTTAATCAGTTTTTTAATAAAACGGTATTATGCTTTTTTTAATCATTAAACAACCAAATCATAAGAAAGAAAGCATGCGGATGCAGCTATAAGATTTAAAGATTCCAAGACAATTCCATCAATTAACAAATTGCGTAGAGGTTTTGACCCCATGAAAAAGATGATTGCTGTATCTGCTTCTCTGATTGCCATCAGCCTGAGCACTGCCTGTGGTCAAGCCCCGATGCAAATGAATCCCCAACAAAACCTCGCCGCTCAGAATGCTGTTCGCGCACAGAGCAATGCAAATACAGGTGCTACCACCTTAAACCTGACCAAAACCGCCTCTACTGCCATCAAACAGGGCAGCACTGAACTCAAACAGCAGAGCTAAAACCAGGCCAAACAAGTCGCTCCCCTGAATATCACCCTGCCTGCTGCTCGTCGCGATCTGCCCACTGGTGACGTGATGACGATTGCCCGCATTGGCCTGACCTCGATGGAGCGCGCTCGGACTTACGAAGACGGGTATAACATTGGCCGTTCTACGATTGATTCACTAGCTCGCCAGAACTCTTATATCGCCCGTCTGGCTCAGGCTGCGACAAATCCCCAGATGGGTTATGAAAGCGCTTATAAAGCGATTTCTCACTCTCTGAGCTTTATTGCCAACAATCGCGAAATCAGCATCTCTAATGCATGTGACCTGGTCCGTACCATGATGGGTGCAGCTAAAACCTATGAAGACGGCGCTCGTATGGGTTACGGCACCATGTCCTTTATTCGCCAGAGTGCTTCTCCCAGCATTACGGCCGTAATCGATAGCTCTGTTTACGCCGCTCAGTCTGCCCGTTATTGGGAAGACAGCTATAACCTGCTGTTTAACGCTTACAACAGCATCCGTTATATGAACTAATCGTTTTTAGAATCGATTTAAACTTAGAGCCGCCAGAGAGATTCTCTGGCGGCTTTTTTCTCTGAGGGAATTAAAGTTATAATTTCTGTAATAGAATTAAGAATGAGTTAAAATGAGGTTAGCAAGTTAAGCATTCTGAGATTCGATAATCTAAACAGACTTGCTGACTGATTGTTATAGCTCTCATCCAACAGGAATCGATTTATGCCTAAATTACTGACGCTCGCCTTTTTCTCTTTGACTTCTCTGACAGCTCTAACTGCCTGTGGGATGCCTACAGCACCTGTTGCACCTGCTCAGGACGTTTCAGCTAAAAACGCCCAAGTAACCAGCGTCAGCAAAAACACAAAACCTTCCACCGATGCCATTAAGCCTGGTGATAAGTCTGATATCCGTATCGACGGTTCTAAAGGGCAGGCTAAACCGATTACGCCCTTTGAACTCAATCTTCGTCCGCCATCCCGCGATCTGAGCACCACAGAAGTGATAAAAATTGCGCGCTCTGGACTGGACTTTATGGAGCGCAGCAGTAGCTATGAATCGGGTTATCAGGCCGGGCGTTTGACCTTAGATACTTTAGCCCGTCATAACGCCTATATCGCTCGTCTGGCGATTGCCGCAACTAATCCAGAAATGACCTATGAGTCTGCTTATAAAACCACAGCCAAAGCTCTGGCGTTTATTGCCAACAATCATGAGATCTCTATTCCGAGCGTCTGTGATTTAGTCCGCGACATGATGAATGTCTCTAAGTCTTATGAAGATGGCACCCGGATTGGCTATGGCACAATGGGTTTTATTCGCCAGACGGCTTCTTTGTCTATTCGCGCTGTGATCGACAGTTCCATTCGATCTGCTCAGGCTGCCCGTTATTGGGAAGACGCTTATCACACGCTCTATAGCGCTTATGGCTCAATTCGTCATATGAACTAACGTCAGGTCAAGTACGCTTGTAAAACTGCCAGAAAGCCGTCATTACTATGCCCGATTTATTTAAAGAGTTTGATCCGCATTATGTGTCAGCTGCTCCGCTTGAAACTCAGAATAAAACCCGCGTTTTAACGGTTTTAGATGTTCACAATAGCGAAGCCAGCATACGGGATAGTCTTGCTCTCCTTACGGCTTGCCAGGTTCCTCTTTGCTGGATTTTATATCATCAAGCCAATGCTT
>CAJYHH010000730.1 GCA_913773825.1 Candidatus Sericytochromatia bacterium
CAGATGAAAGTCGAGGGTTTGTTCAAAATTGCTTAATAATGCCTGTTGTTGGGGGATCAACTGTAAATGAGTGCGGGCAGCTGGCCTGGCAATTTTAAAGCTTTGCTGTTCAAGCAGACGTTGACCTTGCCAAAGCAATACCCGTCCCGTACCCGCTTGAAGATCTTCTGGTAATTTGACGCGCACCGGCCAGACGCCCTGGCCCGGCTTGAGTTCTTGCTGATCTAATAATTCCTGATTTGGGCCTCTGACTTCCAGGCGAATGGCGACGGGCTGTTGTTGCTGCAAACTGACAATCAGCCAGTCGCCAGGTGTATGAACCAGGCGATCCAGGCGCAAGTGTTGATGAAGGTCTGGACGAAGTATAAGCTGGTAAGCAGAGCCGATTTGGGCGTCTTGATTCAGCAGCCTGATTTGATAAACCCCTGCAGGCAGAGCTGGTAGCTGGGTTTGCCATTGCTGGTCTTTTACTTGTGCCTGCAAGCGAATCGGATGAGCTAAATATGGGGAGCTGACTTCCATGACATGGGGGACCATTGCGCCGGAAGGCAGATAAAGGTGAAGGAGGTGAGGTTGGTTGGCGGTTTGAATTCTGGGCCAGAGACCGGTAGGGGTTTGGGCTGTCTCAGGGCGAGTAAATATCCAGCCAAAACTGTCTAATCCCACTAAAGTAAAGGGGACAAGCAGCAGATGACTGTAGGGCAGCCAGGAGCGGCCGGGTCGTTTTGCCATGACAAGCTCCAAAAAATGCAAAATAGCTTCATGAAGAAGCTATTTGGAGAATTTAAATTCTCTTGAAGCGGGCAGAGAGGGATTCGAACCCTCGAGACAGCTCATCACCGTCTACAGACTTTCCAGGTCTGCTGAATCAACCACTCTCACATCTGCCCGTGAGATTAAGACTAAAGGCGGAGAGGGTGGGATTCGAACCCACGTGGGCCTTGCGACCCAATCCGCTTTCGAGGCGGTTCCGTTGTGACCACTTCGGTACCTCTCCAGTCCACTCGTTCACTTAAGCGCTTGTTAAACTTTTATTTAACGGCTGTGCTTAACAACGAATAAATGATTATACCCGTAAAACGGACTCAGCCCCAAGGGGATTAAACAGTGAAATTTTAATTTGACAGTCAAAATCTTGATTGTTAAGATATGTAAATCAACGTAAAGAAATGTAAAGGGGTTCGACATGAGCTTTCCGCCCCAGCGCTCCTCGTTGTTTTATCTGCTTCTAAATTATCGTCTGGTGCCGCTTGAGCGTTTGATCCGTGCTTTGCGCTATCAGGTTTCGCGGGAAGCCCAGCTCCATTTGTCCTTTAGCCAGATTCTGATTGCTTTTAATGATTTAAAACCCGAACAGTTACTGGCCTTGCGCGAAGCCTTTGGTGAACTGGATGAAGATCCGATTGGGCATTTACTGCTTGAGACAGGTCGGCTAACAGCAAGGGATTTGCAGCGTATGCGCCGTAAACATCCGGATGGTGCAATTGGTTTACATTTGCTGCGAGAGGAACTGATTGCAACCGGTGAGCGGGAATGTCTCTTTCGCGAGCTGGATAGCTGGTGCGGAAACTTAACCGGCCATACGGTCCTGGAAGTTCTGCAACGACGCTCAGCAGCCATGAAACATTTTCAACAAGCGCTCTGGGACAGTGAATTGATTAGCCCTGAAGCTTTTCGCGCTTTAGGCCTGTGGAACCAGGAATATTTGCCCAAACGCTTTAAGCCGCTTTATGATGCGCTGCTGCTGCTGGGTCTGTTTCCGGCTTATAAACTTTCAGCCATCATGGTTGAGAGCTGTCGGATGCACGAGGAGCCCTTGCTTAAACTCTTGTGTCGTCCTGGTTTAGTCGAGGTCAATGTGATGTCACGTTTACTTTATTATTATGATTCTCAGCGGGATGTTGGCTGTAATCCGGCTATTTTGCTCAGTCAGCTTCGATTGGCAACCAAAGGCCAAATGATATCAGCCATTCAAATGGCTTACCACACCCTGGCCAGTGAACGGCTGAGCCGCGTCAGTTGAGTAGGCTTGTAAATTCTTGAGTTTTAGACATGTAAAACTTTCGCTTGTGAGCCACCGGTCTGTTTGACTACTTCGATCCGACAGGGGAATAAAGCTTTTAACTCATCTACATGGGTGATTACCAGAATTTTGGCAAAATCAGGCGCAACTGTATTGATGGCTTCAATCAGGCGGGTTTTGCCTTCAGAATCCTGTGAACCAAAACCTTCATCAATGACCAGGGTTTGTAAACGGGCGCCTGCTCGCCTGGCCAAGAGTTTAGAGATTGCCAGCCGTAAAGCAAAATTGACTCGAAACGCTTCACCGGCTGAAAAAGTTTCGTAGTTCCGGGTGCCGAGTTCGTCAGAAATTAAAATATCCAGCGTCTCAGCCAGTTTGTCTTTTGATTTAAGTGAGCGTAAGGTCTGTAATTTAACGTGCATCCGACCTTCAGTCATACTGGCGAGCATTTCATTGGCAATGTGTTCAATTTCAGGCAGGGCGTTTTCAATTAAAACGGCTTGAAGCCCATTTTTGCCAAAGCTTTCTTCAAGGACTTCATAGAGCTGGATTTCGTATTGAAGTTTGTTAGACTCAGCTTGTTGAGCTTTTAGCGCCTGGCTGCGGGCTACTAAATTTTCAAGTTCTTTTTCTAAGCTGAAAATTTCGGCGTGTAGCGCTTTTTCCTGCTCAGCGAGTTTGCGATGTTGTTCAATTAATTGAGCTTCTCGTTTAAAGAGTTCGGCTGAACTGGCCAGGGCTTCGCGGCGTATCTGGAGTTCAACTTCAAGGGCTTGGAGCTCAGTTTGGGCCACCTGAAAATCTTGAGTCAGCTCCTGAAGCTGAGAGTTTAAACCTTCTGAGCGGACGCGGGC
>CAJYHH010000731.1 GCA_913773825.1 Candidatus Sericytochromatia bacterium
TTCCAAATTTAAAGATGCCTTATCACATGCTGGCTCCAAACAACTCTCTGAGTGAAGAGAATCAGGCTGTTTTACGCGCCCTAGCACAGGCGATTCGCCTAAGCAGTGGCTTTAATCTGCTTTTTGCCAAGTGCAACTTCTCTCTGCAACGAAATGAACTGATTCAACTTATACGCCAGCAAATACCAGATATTTTTCTTGTCGAACTGAATCAGCCCCAAGAAGATCTACATGCCTATATCGAAGCCGCTATGCCGGCTCATCAGGATTTTCCCTTATTTATTCTTGGTTATGAACGTTGTTTATCAGTCAACAAACCGCAGCTCTTTACAAGTCCTGAATACAGCTCGTGAAAGCCTCAGAAAACTTCATTCTGGGCCTATTGTTTTTTGGCTGCCTGATTATGCTCTGACAGAGTTAGCCAAATATGCTCCCGATGTGTGGGCATGGCGTTCTGGTGTTTATGAGTTTAACAGCGAAATCAATTATCTAGATTCACAGGTAAGTCTCGAAAAATATTGGCCCTATTTAGATGACAGTTTCGCAACCCTGTCAGCAGATGAAGGTTGGTTTCAAATCAAAGAACTAAAGCAACAAATTTATGATTATGAAAACTCAGAAAACAGAACAAAAGCAGCTTTACCTCACCTCGAAGCAGGATTGTATTTCAGATTAGCTAGGCTAGAAAAAAGCCTTTCTCTTGATTCACAAGTTATAGCAAAACATTTTCTTAATGCTTTAGAGATTTTCAATTCTATAGAAGATTTAGATTCTATCATTCGCTGTTATCAGGAATTGGGTATGTTAATGCTCAATCAGAATTTGATAGAACAAGCAGAAGAGTATTTTCAAATCGGCTTTAAACTTGTACGGCAACAATCTAATCTCGCATCTATCGGGCATTTTCTTTATCATTTAGCTTTAGTAAAAGTAAGTGCTAAGCATTATGAAGAAGCTTGGAAATATATTGAGCAAGCTAGAAATATCTATCTGCATTTGAACAATCATTTATTAACCGGCATTATGACTCTTGAAGCAGGAAGAATAGCGATGTTCCAAAACCAATGGGAGCTTAGCTACAATTTACTATCAGAAGCAAAACAAACCTTACAAAAATCAGGTCACCAAAGGGGAGTTGCATCAGCTTTATATCGGCTTGGATGGTTAATGCAAGAGCAAAATAATCCGAATGAAGCACTCCGATTTTTTAGGTCTTCATTGGAAATAAGTCAGCATTTAGGTGATGCTTATGATACTTCCTTGGCATGGCATCAAATAGGTGTTCAATTATTCAGACTAGGTCTACAAGAAGAAGCTCAAAATGCCTTTGCTGATGCGATAAAAACAGCTTCCTTGGTTAGTAGAGAATGGGAAAATCAATTAACCGAGTCCCAAATAAACTTTTATGTTGCCATTAACAAAATTGCAGAACCACAGGATTCTATAGAGGTAAAGCCCGGTGAGTCAGGACATCCGGTAAACTGACTGTAGCTATCCAAAACAGGAAGTTCTTTGATGTCTGAACCCCAGCCTACCCCCTTTCGCCGTCGTCCGCTGGAGCTGGCGGATTACCTCCGCGGTATCCGGGCTGGGGATCGCGCTGTACTGGCACGGGCAGTCACCCTGATTGAAAGCCATGCCCCCCGGCATCAGGTTCTGGCTCAGCAACTGCTGAAAGAACTGCTGCCCGAAACTGGTAAATCTCTGCGGATTGGGATTACGGGCTTTCCCGGGGCTGGTAAAAGTACCCTGATTGAAAACTTTGGCTGTTATTTAGTTGATCAAGGACACCGAGTGGCGGTGTTAGCGATTGATCCTAGCTCATCGCTTAGCCATGGCAGCATTTTAGGCGATAAAACCCGCATGGAGCGTCTGAGTCAGCTTGAGCAAAGCTTTATTCGCCCCTCACCTTCTTCTGGGGCACTTGGGGGCGTTGCGCGTAAAACCCGTGAAAGTATCCTGCTCTGTGAAGCGGCAGGCTTTGACGTGATTCTGGTAGAAACCGTCGGAGTGGGCCAGAATGAAATTACCGTCAGGGGTTTAACTGACTTCTTTTTGCTGGTGCTGATTGCCGGAGCAGGTGATGAGCTGCAAGGGATTAAACGGGGCGTGATGGAAATGGCTGACGCATTATTAGTCAACAAAGCAGACGGTGAGAATCTGACCCGCAGCGAACGCGCTAAACGCGAATTTGAGATCACCAGCAAATATATCAGCCCCTATACCTCTGACTGGAAAGTCCCAGTCTTAACCGCTTCGGCCTTAGAAAACAAAGGCATCGACACCCTGTGGCAAACCATCCAGCAATTTGCTGAACAGACTCGCAGCAGCGGCGTATTTGAAGCTGAACGCCAGCGCCAGCGTCTGGACTGGTTTGAACAATTATTTAATGAGTCTTTGCGGGCCCGCTGGCTGATGCAGCCTGGGCACCAACAGCGTTTTGAGCAATTGCAACACGACGTGGCTGAAGGCGCTCTGGTGATGGACGCGCTCGACAAGCTCTTTGAAGGAGAAACAGATGACCCAGCATTCACATGAACCCCCTGCTTCAGCACCTGAAGTGATTCATGCCCTAAAAGGCTTTAATGCCCGAATTCAGGTACCAGGCGATAAGTCGATGTCTCATCGCGCCTTAATTTTTGGCGCTCTGGCTGAAGGAACAAGCGAAATTCGCGGTTTGTTAGACGCGGCCGATGTACGCTCAACCTGGCGATGTTTAGCCCGGATGGGCGTTGAAATTGATGAGCAGGATGATGTGGTAAAGATTCACGGTGTCGGCATACAAGGCTTACAAAATCCTGAAGGGGATTTAGATTGCGGTAATTCTGGCACCACATTACGCCTGTTAATGGGCGTGTTGGCCGGTCAGCGCTTTTCGACCCGTTTAACCGGTGATGCTTCATTATCGCGAAGGCCTATGCAGCGTGTGGCTGACCCCTTGCGCCTGATGGGAGCAGATATCAGTCTGCGCGATAAAAAACTGCCGCCAGTTGTTATCACGGGCCAGCCTTTGCAAGGGATTGATTATGCTTTGCCCGTTGCCTCTGCTCAGCTAAAATCTGCGCTGATTTTAGCCGGAATTTATACTAAAACACCCGTAACCCTACGCGGAGAAATTTACAGCCGTGACCACACAGAACGCATGCTGCCCCATTTTGGCGTCAAACTTGAGCAGACCCACAACCAGATCTCGATTCAGCCGGGTCAGAGTCTAAAAGCCACTCAGTTTACCGTGCCGGGTGACCCGTCTACGGCTGCTTTTTGGCTGGCGGCTGCCGCCCTGATTCCAGGTGCATGTATTGAATTGCCCCATGTCTCACTGAATCCCAGCCGTCTGGGCTTTGTGAGAGTTTTAGAACGGATGGGCGCCAAAATTGAGATTCTCGATTCTGATGGCGCCTCAGAACCCAGCGGCACCTTGCGCCTGACCGGTGGTGAACTGATCGGAACAGACGTCACCCCAGAAGAAATCCCTGATCTGGTCGATGAAGTACCTTTAATTGCAGTCTTAGGGGCTCGCGCTAAAGGCATGACGGAAGTACGCGGTGCAGCTGAACTGCGCATCAAAGAATCAGATCGCTTAGAAGCCCTGCGCGAAAATCTGAATCGCATGAACGTAGAGCTTGAGCTGTACCCTGACGGCTTTAAGATTAGCGGCCAGCAAACTCTGATGGGAGCTGAAATTGACCCGATGCATGATCATCGAATTGCGATGGCCTTTGCGATTGCGGGCTTAGTTGCAGAAGGTCCTGTCAATATTCATGACCCAGGCTGCGTTGCGATTTCATATCCCCAATTTTTTACGACTCTGCATTCCCTGAAAGGATCCTGACATGCTGCGTTTTTTGACTGCCGGAGAATCACACGGACCTGCCCTGATGGGCATTTTAGAAGGCTTGCCGGCTGGCCTGACGCTTGACTTTGATGCCCTGCAACTGCAGATGAAACGACGCAAAATGGGCTATGGCCGTGGTCGTAGAATGCAGATTGAAGCAGATGATATTGAGATTTTAACCGGCGTCCGCCATGGCTACACGCTGGGTTCACCGATTGGCGTACTGCTGCCCAATAAAGACTGGCGCAACTGGGAAGAAACCATGAGCGCCAAACCGATTGAAGGCCCGATTAAGCGTGAAGTCTTAGTTCCTCGTCCAGGCCATGCTGATTTAGTTGGCGCCATTAAATACGGCCATCGCGATATGCGCAATGTTTTAGAGCGCGCCAGTGCCCGTGAAACGGCCATGCGTGTGGCCTTAGGCTCTATTTGTCGTCAGTTTTTGGCGGCCTGCGGCATTAGCCTGGGCAGTCGGGTAGTCAGCATTGCTGAAGTCAGCGATGAGACACCGTTAAATGTCCAGATTGCGGAGCTTAACGACATCGTTGATGATTCACCGGTGCGCGTCTTAGGCAAAGAAGCTGAAGCCAAAATGATTGAGCGGATTGAATCCGCCAAAACCGCTGGAGATACCTTAGGTGGCATTATTGAAATTTACGCGGATGGTCTGCCCGTCGGCTTAGGCACTTATAGCCAGTGGGATCGGAAGCTGGAAGCTAAAATTGGCGAAGCGTTTTTAAGCATGAATGCGTTTAAAGGGGTAGAACTCGGAATCGGCTTTGAAGCCGCGCGAGTACCCGGCTCCCAGGCCCATGACGAAATGTTGCCTGGTGAATTGAAAAATCCACGGGGCGTCAACTACGCCAGCAATCGGGGCGGCGGGATTGTTGCCGGCATGAGCACCGGTCAGCCGATTGTGCTGCGCGCAGCTATGAAGCCGATTGCGACCCTGATGAAGCCTTTGC
>CAJYHH010000732.1 GCA_913773825.1 Candidatus Sericytochromatia bacterium
TTTACGCCCCTCGCAGCCATAATCTAGTCCCCATTGATGTCTGCTTGATTCATCATCCACGTATCAACGAAATTTTAAACTGGACCCTGGCTGCGGCTCGTCAGGCGGGTTTAAAAGCTTATGATGAGCACACTAAAACCGGTGATCTGCGCCATCTGATTATCCGCCATGGCTTTAAAACCAATCAGACTTTAGTCGGTTTTGTGACTCGACGCGATCTGCCAGAACTGGCCAAACTTTCACAGCAACTGCGCGAGCATTTTTCTTCAGTGGTCGGTGTAGTCCAGAACCTTAACCCCAAACCCGGCAACCGGATTTTGGGCGATCAGACCCGCTTATTATCAGGTCAGGCCAGTTATTTAGATCAACTGGCTGAGCTTCAGTTTGAAGTTTCTTTGCCTTCATTTTTTCAGGTCAATCCCAGCCAGACTGAAGTCCTGTATGCCACAGCTGCCCGTTTAGCTGAGGTTAACCCTGATGACACGGTGATTGACGCTTATTCAGGGGCCGGCACCATTGCGCTCTGGCTGGCCCGCCACTGTCAGCAGGTCATTGGAATTGAAACGGTTGAGCCCGCTACTGCGGATGCGGCTCGTAATGCCATGCTTAATCAGGTTGAAAACGTCCGGTTTGTAACAGCAAAAGTCGAAGACGCTTTACCTGGCATTGTGCGTAAACTCAAGGCAAAACCTGTTGTCATGCTGGATCCACCGCGCAAAGGCTGTGAACCCTCAGTGCTAAAAACCGTAGCCGATGCTGGCGTTGAGACAATTGTCTATGTCAGCTGTAATCCTGCTACCTTAGCTCGCGACAGCGCTATTCTCAAAGCAGCGGGCTATATTCTCGATGCTCTTGAACCTGTGGATATGTTTCCGCATACTCATCATCTTGAAACTGTGGCTCGCTTTAAGCGCGAGTCTGAAACTCAGCCAGCTGTTCACTAAAGCTAAAGTACAGCATAAAGCCCATTAATAATCCCAGTGTGAGTTCAAACATATCGCAGCTCCTTGATGGTGGAAGTTGATATGTTTTGATTCTGGCTGATCTGAGACTTTAAAAATATGGTTTGCTTCAGCCGCAGAGCTGATTTACATCAAGTTTGATAATTTTTTAATCAGCTTCAGTTTCAGTGTCAGCTTGAAGTTCAGCCAGAGTACGCAGGGCTAGTTTCACCCACTCAATTCGAGCGCGCTCATAAGCAAGTCCTGCCTGCAAGGTCAGCCAGATCAAACGCCCAGCAGCCGAGAGCTTGCCACTAAAATAGTGTTGCTCAATCTGGTTATATTCAGCCAGCTTTTGCTGATGATACTTCAGTTCACGCTTAAGTTCAGCGTCCAAAATACCTCGATCAGCATGTAAACCTGCATAAAGCCGAATCAAAAGCTCATCTTTATTTGGTGCGGGTTTGCTTGGCACAGCCAGCCAGGCCTTTAACTCACTTAAACCTGCTGTTGTCAGGCTATAAACTTTGCGATCCGGGCGACTTTGTTGTTCTACAAGCTCACAGCTTAATAAACCACCTGCTTCGAGCTTCGCCAGCTCACGGTATATCTGCTGATGGCTGGCTTGCCAAAAATGACCCAGTGATTCATCAAAAGCTCGCGCCAGCTCATAACCCGTCTGGGCCCGATGGCTTAAAGCCGCTAACAAAGCATGACTCAGCGCCATATTTACCTCTGTATCTTAGCTTCTCAAGAGTTCGCCACACTTCTAATTAAAGTTGCAAAAGGGTACCCAAAGGCATAAACCGGAATCTAAGAGTCAGACAGCATCAGGCTATTTAGATTCCGTTTCAAGCACGGAATAACACATTTTCAAACTAAAACTAACAGGGTTGAAAAGTTCTCAAAGCTTTGTTTATCAACCCATCATTATGCAATTAATTGCATAAAAATGAGTGTAACACGACAAACCGGCCGGGAGCGAGGCTTCCGGCCGGTTGTGAATCAATTGTGGATTAGCGCTTAGTCTTTATCTACAACAAAAATCACTTTTGACTGGGTCAGGAAATTACCGCCCTGATCAGCACCCAGGATCTGACGGCCCAGATCGGCACCGACAACAGCATCGGTTTTATGCTTACCACCCGCGCGGCTGGCGCGAATAATCAGGGGATTGTTGCCCACGCGAGCATTGGACTTTGCTTTAGCAAGCGACTCAGCGTAGCCGACAATGCCAACATTGACGACATGATCCGGATCGATCGGACGGCTGCCGATATAGATTTCAGTTCCGTTGGTGTCCACAATCCGGGGGCTCATCGCAGGCTCAACGCCAAGGCCCGTACAATCAACAATGACACCGGTAAAGCCATTTGTTGTAGGAATCGTTGAATCGGGAGTGGGTCTGGCAGTTGGAATCGTAGAGGGCTGAGTGATCACAGGAACGTTATTCTGCTGAATAGCGGGAGGAATAATCACAGAAGAAAGACTGTTAGAACCATACAGACCAATCGTGACGTCGATTTCGACAGTGCCGTCAGACATAAAGCGGGGAGTGCCGATTTTAGCGCCTTTGACCAGAGCAGAGACGCGGGTTCGGACAATGTCACTGGTGGTAACGTAATTTTCAACAACGGTTTCGGAGTCTACGCGGACACCGTTAATCAGTTCTGCAAGTTGGCGGTAAGCATCACCTACAGCTGCGCGCTGGGCCAGCAGGCGCTTTTGGCCAGCTGTTTGATTAGCACCATTGGGAGCAGCGCCTGAACCGGTAACGGTAATCTGGCCCTTGGTCCAGTCAATGGTGCCAGCATCTGAAACTTGAGTGACCTGGGCAGTCATAGGGGGAGCATAAATTGCGGTGCCGCCGAAGAGTAAGGCGCTGGCTACCAGAAGCGGATAGAGTTTGGAGATCTTCATTAAAACGGTTTGCCTCCTAGCCATAATGGCTGGTTTTACTATTTGTTAGAGATGCTTTCGTCAAGGTTTTGTTCCGAAATCATGGGCTTAATTTTACTACGCTATTACCAGAGCCGCTGAGAGCCATGCAACAGTTTAAAACGCGTTTAGCTTACATTTTGTTGAAACCTTAAGCAATCAGCCACTCGCAAACTAGATAACTTAAACCTCAGCAAACCTGAAGATCGAGCCTATCAAACTGATTCAACAAGACTTTGATAGACAATAACTATCAAAGAGAAATAATTAAACGATTTTACTTATGTTTAGGCTTCTGGCATGATCAGAACATAGCCAAGTGGCAAACAAAAGGAGAACACAAAATGACAAACACCCAACAGATAACACTCAGCCTGATTGGACTTGACCAGCAAAACTCTGACAAACTCGCGCTCAGCCTGAATGACTTATTAGCCAGTTATCAAGTGTTGTATATGAACGTTCGCGGCTTTCACTGGAATATTCGCGGCAATCAGTTTTTTGAATTACATCTTAAATTTGAAGAGCTCTACACCGATCTTCAGGACAAAGTTGACGAGCTGGCAGAGCGGATTTTGACCCTGAATGCCCAGCCCTTACATAGCTTTGTGGACTATATCGAACGCAGCCGGATTCAGCCGGTTAAAAATGCAACTGATGCAAAATCTACGGTCAGTGGTGTGCTGAGTGGCTTACAGTCTCTACTCGTGCAGCAGCGCGAAACCTTACGCCAGGCTTCTGAACTGGGGGACGAAGGTACTGTTGCCATGATCGGTGAATACATCAAACAGCAAGAAAAACGGGTCTGGATGTATAGCGCTTATCTCGGCTAAAGACTCACTTGCCCATGATCAGCCTGTAACAGCAGCCTGTAACAGCAGCCACTCAACTAAAAGGTGTCGCTTATAGGCGACACCTTTTAGTTGAGTGGTTTTAAGCTGAGCAGAATATAAACAGCTTGCTTAGTAGCCACCGGCTACAGCCAAAGCAGCGAGCGCAGCCAGCATCAGACCATACCAGGAGGCCTGCTCGGAAAACAGATCTTGCATTTCAGGACGCCTCTTTTTGAAATAGATCCTTCAGGACGCAGAGACTCGGCTTAGGGTTCCCTGCCATCCGAAAAATCCGTTAACAGAGCTAAAATCTGCGAGTTAAGGGCGCTGATAATAGGTTTGGGG
>CAJYHH010000733.1 GCA_913773825.1 Candidatus Sericytochromatia bacterium
CTTTTGCTGCTCATATTGAGCAAGCTGTTCGCGATGAGCGACAAGCCGAACCCGACAGCGCCGAGCTAAAATCGCCGCTGGATTGCCAATCACCTGACCGCGAGTAAACATCAGCAGACCTTTAATTAAAGTGCTTTGATCGCCAAACGGCGCTAAAAAATGCTGAATTAGCTGTTCGGTTAAAGGAAAAGTGGTCGGCCGTAATTTGCCGGTAACATCATCCAGACGGTGATAAGAAACAGAGTTTTTATCGCTCTGCGTGATCGTCAGTAAAATCTGGACTAATGCTTCGTCAAGCGTGAGCTTGAGGCTGTTAGAGGCTGATTGAAGATGGGTGCGAATCACTTCTTTATCGCGCAGTGCGTCCATGACCAGTTCAAAATCAGGGTTGCTGCCCTGAGCGTGGCTGCGCACAATCCGATAAGCAGCTTGCAAAGCAGCGGGACTGAGCAGTTGTTGGTAATAATCAGCGCTCAGTTGTAAAACACGCGCTTTATTGCCCTGACGAATCGCTAAAACCAGAGCATCAGCATGTTGACGGTCAGTGGGGCTGAGTTCAAGACTGGGGCTTTTACCAGAGAGCATTTCCATAATCGCATAAGCGCGGATTTCGGAAGCTGGGGCCATAAAAGTAGGCGGGGTAATAGCAGAATCATTCATCTGAGACATGCCGGTTTCTCTCCACACACAAAAATTGCAGTAATCACTTGAATAGCTGTGCCTTAACACACCAAGGGCTTTTAAGGGCCTTTGATTGTTTAAGAACGGTCAGATACCGGCCGGTAATCTGTGAACCCACACGGGTACACGTCTTCTATCGGAACGGCTGTCATGCAGCCGACCTCATTTTATCTGGATTTAAAGAAACTTAATGAAGTTTTTAAAATCATTTGCTTAAAGGGTGATTTTAAAAACGTCTAAAAGGCCCTCAGAATCTGATTCTGAGGGCCTTTGTTAAAGCTAATTGAGTGAGAGACGCTAGCGCCTAGCGGCGAACGATCCGACGAGCAGCCAGAGCCTGAACGGTCTTGGAGACTTTAGCAATTTCAGTCATCTTCACGCCTTGGTTAGCACCACCGCCGGCAGAGCAGCCGCCGTTAGTGTGGACGCCGACGAGGTTGCCGTCTTTGTCGAGGACGCCTGAGCCTGAGCTGCCGGGTTCAGTGTCGAGGTCAGCGTACTGCATGTAAGCGCCGCGCTCACCGACGATCGGACCCGATTCAGTCTGTTTAGCCTGGCCTTTAGGATGCTGGATGATGGTCAGCAGGTGGTTGACTTCAGGAGTCGCAACACGAATGGGAGTGAAGCCATATTTCAAACCAGGCTTGCCATCGATACGCAGGATGGCGTAGTCGAGGTTGCCGCCGTTTTCAACAATTTCAGCCACTTTGTAGTGATCCTGGGGCAGCAGTTCGGTGCTTGAACCAGGAGCGGTTTCGTAGTTAAAAACTGCAAATTTAGTGGTGATGGTGCTGTCAACGCAGTGGCTGGCGGTCAGGAAGAGGTCTTCGCTGATCAGAGTGCCAGAGCAGAATTTGCGAGAATTTTCAGGAGTGCCCTGAGCCAGAGCGCCTACGCGAGGTTTAAAAGCGTCGACAAAAGCTTTGGGCTGGCCGAGTGTGCCGTCATAGCTGTTGACGTGCTGCAGGTCATTTTTGCCGCAGATGCTGGTGGCGTTGACTTCAGGAGAGAAGCGATAAGCTGCACCTTCGCGCATTTTGCGGATAAAAGCAGCGTGAGGCTGACCTGCAACATTGCTGGCAGCAGCAGCGCTAACCTGATTCTGGCTCATCTGGTTAAGGGGGACGTTCATACGAGCAGCCTGGGGAGCTTGGCAGGCGGTGGTGAATGCG
>CAJYHH010000734.1 GCA_913773825.1 Candidatus Sericytochromatia bacterium
TGAGCCGCATTTGAGTATGCGGGGACTCTTTCAAACAGGTTGAGATGAATCAACGACTGAACGACATGCTAACATAGCTATAACTGACTGGTATGCTTTTGGAGTCCAGAATATGTCCCCGTTCACCCGAAAATTGATACTTTTATTAAGCTTGAGTTTTTTAACTTCTTTGCCAGCTGGCTGTAGTCTGCCTAACCCAAACAATCAGATGTTTAGTCTAGAATCAGAGCGTGAATCAGTTGCTGCTTATTTGCTGGAAGTGACTGAGCATTTTACGGTTAAAGCCGTTGAGCCCGCTCATCAGTCTGAAATCGACAAACACGTCAAAGACTTTGAACAAGCGCTTAAAACAGGCCAGCTTAACGATTATTACAAGGTTCCAGCCTTTAGCATTTTGTTGGCTGCAGGCTCAGAAGGCAGTTTTTTTAATACGGTTGATGGGGCCAAAAAACTTGAGCGCAATGGAGCTGTTTTTGCTCAGGCTGTCGTTTTTAATCCCGGTGAATCCGCCCAGGTCTTTAAAGGTCAGTTTTCTAACGGGCGCTTTTATTTTAGCGGCCAGCAAAATATTAGCCCAGCGAATACCAGTTATCTGATTACCCTTGAGCCGAATTTAGAAACAGAAGTCTATAAAGGTAAACTATCAGCAGGTTCTGAAGGCAGCTTTTTAAATCCCTTAACGGGCACTTTAAGTCCTGTTGCCGGACAATTTCAGGATAGCTATCTAACCCCTGCTCAGCAGGCTGATCTGGACGCTAAAATTCGAGCTTATCAGCCTGCGATTGTCCGCAATGCTCAGGAAGGCTCTGACTATAGTCGGCTGGTAAGCGGTTTAAAATTTGTGCCGCCCCAAGAGCCTTTAGCCCTGGCCTGGACTGAGACTTTTGCCAGGCTGATGCGCGCTTACCCATCAGAAATGCATCAAGAGCTCACGGCCATTAGAGGCTTACCTCGTCAGTTATTACATCAGGCCTGGAATCAAGCCATGAACCGGGTGCGCGATCGCTGGATTGCGGACTGCGGCTCAGCGCCACCGGATGGTGGCAAAATTTATCCCCAGCGTCTGCCTGATAGCAGCCCGATTCCACAGGGTTATCACTCAGAGGCTTTAGATCAGGTGATTGCAGCGCTGCCTGAGTTTAAACAAGCGTTGCAAGAACTGATGAAGCTGGCTCCACCTGCTCGTCTTCAGCCTTTTCAGCAATTGCTCAAAAGTTATCAGGCCTCAGATGCCGAAGTTTTTGCCAAATATAACTGGCAAGATGAATTTGCGCCACCTGATTGTGTTAAACCGATTCTGCCCCTGATGCAGTAAACCCAAAAAAAGAAAAAGGGCAGAAGGGAACGTTCTCAGCCCTTCTACCACACCCCTACACATCGGCAAACCTTGGCGTCTGTCAGAGACAGTTGCTTTTCGTTTGCCTATTTGTAATCTAATTGCTTTGAGATAAATTTTGTGTGAAAACACAAGATGCTGAATAAAAAACCAGTTAAAACTCAGGCCGCGTCAGTGGCTGCTTTTTAACCCGAATCAGCTGTCGAGATAGTCAGCACTAGATCTGACGGGCATAATAGAAAAGAGTCATCCTCTAAACTTGTCTAACATCACCCTATTTGCCTCTAAGGAGAAATATCATGAAACGCTTCGCACTTGCTTTTGCCCTTAGTCTCCCTTTGTTTTCACTGGCCGCTCCCTCTCAGGCCATTACCCTGACTTATTCAGACAAGACTCAAAAAGTCGCTCCCTATTTTGACTTTCGCGGTAGCTATGATTTGCCCTTTAACCTAAATGTCAACGGCTACGTGGCTTTTGCCCCTGACTTATCATCTTTTGTCACGCCAGAGCTGTCTAACGCTGCGAGCACCAGCAATTCAGATATTGCCAGCCAGATTGGCGCCATGATCAAATGGGATACGTTAGCTGATGTCAATCTGAACTTAGGCTATAAATTTGCCCTGTTTGATGTTTTGGGCTTTAATGCGTCAGTTACTCCCTATTTGGGCTATCGCCAGTTCTGGACTTTTACGGGTAATGCCAATAATCAAAACACCAATACTTCCGCCCAAGGCGCTCATTATGGTGGCAGATTTAATCTGGGTTTACCGCTTGGTTTTTCTGCTTTTGCCTACGCTGAAGCCAGTACCTTATTTGCTGGCTCAATTGAAACCGGTGGCGTCAGTCAGCCGATTGTGACCAATAATTTAACGCTGCCGGGTTTTGGCTTAGGCCTTAACTGGCAATTACCCTTTGTCAATCTCGCCAGTGCCTATGTTGGCTACAAAGGCTTCTTTTTACCCACCGACCTGCGCCATAGCGACACTACGTTTAATAACGGCATCTCGTTAGTTAACGGCATCAGCTTCGGCTTTAACGTGTTGTTCTTTGGAATTTAGTCGACGAAGTCGACGTTAGGGTTTTGAGTAGCGATGCTGTCCTTAGCCGTAGGGCAGCAAAGCTGCCAACGGCTAAGGCATGGGTTCTGGGTTAAAAAGCAAAAGACAGGGAGCATTTTTCTTTGTCTTTAAACCCACCACCCATCACTCACCGCGCAAAGCGAAGCTTTGCTATTTCCATCTCTCGCTTTCGGGGACGCCCAACCAGCCTTTGTGCCTAAAAAACAACATCAGGCCAATCGCCACTGCGGCCATCATCAGTAACGACAAAGGATAGCCGTAATACCAGCTGAGTTCTGGCATGTTAAGCGGGGAGTTTTCCAGCTTAAAGTTCATGCCGTAGACGCCAGCAATAAAAGTTAAAGGAATAAAGATTGAGGACATGACGGTCAGAAAGCGCATAATTTCGTTCATCCGCGCACTGGCTGAAGAAGCGGCCATATCCATTAAGTGACCCGCTAAGTCTTTGTAAGTCTCTAACATGTCCATTAACTGGGTGGTGTGGTCAAAGACATCGCGCAAATAAAAGCGGGTCTCTTCATCAAAGACGTTAAGCGGTTCACGCATCAGCGCGCCGATTACGTCCTGAAGCGGCCTGACAATCCGATGCATCAGCAAGAGATGGCGCCGAATGGTATAGAGTTCGGTGCTGACAGGAGCATAGCGATGACTGATTATCCGGTCTTCAATGTTTTGCAGCAGATCCGCATAAAATTCTAATTGCGGAAAAAACTGATCCACTAAAGTATCTAGCAGGGCATAGAGTAAATAAGCGGGTTTACCGTTGCGCAGGCGGCCTGAGTCCTCGCGAATCCGTTTACGCACAGGCTCAAAACAATCACCGGGTGTGCCTTCTTGAAAGGTCAAAATAAAATTACTGCCTAAAAAGAAGCTGACTTGTTCAGTGGCCGGGATTGCTTCGGGGTGCGGCATGCGCGCAACCACATACAAGACGTCTTTATAGGCATCAACTTTGGGCCGCTGATGAACGCTGACCACGTCTTCAAGCGCCAGTGGATGCAGCTTAAAGGCTTTACCAATTTGCTGAA
This sequence comes from Candidatus Sericytochromatia bacterium, assembly GCA_913773825.1. Taxonomy (GTDB): domain Bacteria; phylum Cyanobacteriota; class Sericytochromatia; order UBA7694; family UBA7694; genus CAJYHH01. The sequence goes on from CAJYHH010000734.1 coordinate 3,444, forward strand.
TGGCTTCAACATCACCTAAACCTTCAACGTTAATCCAGGTAATCGGATAAGCATTGATGCAGCCGATCACGTCAGCTAAGTCAGCTTCGGGATTTTCAGTAAAGCCTTCAGGCCCGTATTGCAAAATCCAGTAATTTGGCGCAGGTGAATCAGGATCGGCCACTAAAGTGCCGGGGACGGTGCCCGGCGGTGTCAGACGACGATGTTTAAACACAGCGGATTTTGGAATTGCTTTACGTTTGTGGTTTCTGGCCATAGTTTGAAGCTTACAGGAAGTCTCTCATTGCAGGCAGAGGACTGCATGTTTATGCTTAGTTGTCGATCTAAAAAGGATACGCAGCCCTTAAGCCGACCGTGATGCCGTCAATCTGGGTACTGGCGTCAAAGCGATGAGAACGCCAGCCAATTTCAGCATTAATCGAACCAAACTGCATCAGCGCCAGGCCTAAACCTGCTCTGGCACTCCAACCTGCAGACCAGGGATAACCCAGGCTGCCACCCAGCACAACATAAGGTGAGATCAGGTTAAACAAATATTCATCCTGCCCAAACCATTTGGGCGTGACGCGCAGACCGGCATCCATTAAAAAACCACGATAGCCGCCTTCGACAATTAAAGCCTGGGGGCGCAGCTCTAAACCGCTGGTCCCGACATATAGTCCAACTAAAAGTCCTGTTTTTGAATCATTGGGATCACTAGGGTAATTGGGCCCCCTGACATAACCCAGTTCGGCCTGAGGACCCACCAGGATACCGAGACCACCACCACCAGCTCCTCCACCACCGTCTTCTTGGGCAAAGGCTGTCTGGGCTGTGCTCAGAAATAACAGACTGGCTGCAAACGTCATGATTAAGGCGTGTTTGACTTGTTTCATGGCCAGATTATAGCACAGGCTTTTTTGTCTGGCACAGCAGGCCTTTGTATCCTTTTTTGAAGTCCTTGAGTCTTCGTGCTCAGGCCTAGAGCTGAGGCGGCCAGCTATCACCCCAGTCCGCTTTTCGGGCCAGGCGATAATGGGGATCACTTTTGCTGACGGTTTGCTGACGCAGGCCCTCAGGGGTACATAAGCTCAGATCCAGATGGCCCTTTTTAATCAGGGGATGGCGCAAAATTCGGCCTGGAGCAGGCTTGGGGGTTGGCTGACGGCTGAGAATTAAATAGGCAAATTTTTCGTCTTCATAGTTTTGGCTGCCCTGTTTAAGATAGCGCTGCAAAGAACTACGGGTCAGACGCTGACTAAAATGGCACCAGTCATCAGCTGCCAGCGGGCAGTCTTGCTGGTGGGGGCAAGGGGCCCAGACTAGCCAGTTCTGTTCAATAAAATGACGGCGCATCTCAATCAGGTGCTGGCTACCTTCAGGGGTGCCGGGCTCAATTGCAATGATTACTTCCGGTTTGAGCTTAGCAAGCTGGGCATAAAGTTCAGTGCGACGGGCGGGCCCCATTTCGTTGACCACATAAGACTTCAACACAAGATCAGGTGATTTTAAATTTTCAGGCAGATTGGGAAGATTAAAATTAAGCCAATGGGCCTTAGGCAGAGCACCTGGACCCGCTGCAAAGAGGGTTTTACCCGCTTTAATCATGCTCTGCTCACGTTCAATCAGCGTCAGCTCACCTAAATCAGGA
>CAJYHH010000735.1 GCA_913773825.1 Candidatus Sericytochromatia bacterium
ATTTATCGATGCAGTTTAGCGGCAGCCAGTTAAAAATTCGTGCCGGCCTAGAACGCCGTGAGTTACAGCGCTGGATTCAGCCTTATTTAGAGGCTCTGCAGCAAAAGCTGGGTGACTTGCCCTGGTCTGTGGCCTCGGTTCAGACTTATGTGGTTGTGAATGAACAAGCCGGTGCACCCGTGTTAGCGCATCATCTGCATAAGCGCTATGGCCGCAGCGCAATTGAAAAGCTCTAGAACCCTGATTATAAGACAGATTACACATAAGCTAAGGAAAGATTGATGTACCGTTTAACGCTGATTTTACTTTGTTCTTTGAGCTTGCTGGCGGCCTGTGAGCCTGCTCAAGAAGCTCATGAAACCGTGCATGAAGCTGCACGCGATACCATTGCCCAGATTGATAAAACCAAAGTATTAAGTGACTTTGCACTGGCTAAACCCGCAGTTGAGGCTTACTTTTTACAGAATCAGAAATACCCTGCCAGCCTGAGTGAACTGGGTTTAAAACTCAATTATCCCGATGAACTTACCTATGATCCAGCCACCGGAAAAATCTCAAGTAAGTCTTTCCCCAATCTGAAATAGCAAAAAAAATGTTGGCTTAAGCAAGTTTTAACCTTTGCTTAATATAACTAAGAAAGATGTCCCTTACTTTGCCTTAACGTTTGACTTAAAGGATGTGCTGCCATGCCTGTGATTGCTGCTCAAGCCAACACGATTCAGAACACTGCGCTGATTGGAGCCCGCCCGGTTCCTGCTCAAACAGCTACAGCTCAATCAGCTGAAGAGAAAAAAGCAGCTCGTGCAGCTTCTCTGGCGCGAACAGATGTCTATGTTCACGGTGCTTCACAAGTTGCTGAAACAGCTGTGCTGAGTTTGTTTAACAGCTACCAGGATACTCGTGGAGCTGTAGCTCACAATCAAGCAGGCACATTAGCGGCAGGTGATTTTTTCAAAGTTGGCGGTTCGGTTAAGCGCTCAGCGATCCAGCGGGCTGTTACTTCTACCGCTAAAAATGGCTGGGACCTGTATCGCGGCAAAGTTACGCTGGCTCAAGCAGGCGGCCGAGTGGTCGGAGATGTGTCAACAGCAGCTGTTGCAGGTGCCGCTGGTGGCCTGGCCAGTAATCTGGCTGTATATGGCCTGACCAAAGCTGGAGCAGGCTCTGTTCCGGTCATGATTGGCGGCATGGTCGCCAGCTTTGCCGTTAATCAAGTCTCACGGCGCGCCCTGAATCATCTGGGCGTCACCGATGCGATTGCCAACACCACCACTCAAGCCTTACAGGCTCTGGGTGCAAGTAAAAACTAATCAGACATCTTTAACAAGAGATACAGCAAAAGCGCCCTGATTATAATCAGGGCGCTTTTTAATGGGCTTGTAAGACTGTTTAGAGGCTGGAGCGGCTGCGCATCTTGACCTGCATGGCGTATTTATTAAAAGCCAATTGCATAATCTGCGGAAATGAAACGCGGGCCAGGCCTTCTTGTAAAACCGTGAAGGTGTCGTCGATCATGTGGGAGTCGCGTTCAAACGCCTGCTCAATCCGTGAATATTCTTTTAAAAACTGATTGATTTTAATCTGGCGCAGCAGACCATCCTGATCGACGATCGTGATGAAGTTGCTGCCGAGCAGAGAATGCGCGTTGTCAGACCAGAAGCGCGTTTCTGTCAGCACCAGATCGCGGCGGCGGGGCTGTTTAAAAGTGAAGATCATCGGGGCGAAGTTCATCATCGCCTGGGTTTTCATCTTAAACTCAATGTTCTCGACGATATAATTCACGGACATTGGGCGGGTCTCCTCACGTGTGGTTACTCTCTTATGCTAGCACAACGCAGCCACTGGCGCTCTTTAACGGACTCTGACCCTGAACTTGAACTCACCATTGGCCCCGGCCGCGACTGTTCCAATGTTATAGCTGATGCGGCCAGAAGGCGCCGGTGAACTGTTAAATGCCAGGGCATCACTGATTGGCGAGCCCTGCAGCAGCGCACTGCCTGAAACAAAGCTGACTTCTGGTGAAAGCTGATCAGTCAGGGTAAGGTTCTGAGCGGGGCTATTGCCTGAATTGCTATAGGCGATCGTGTAAGTGATTTCTTCACCAGGACGAATGCTGGTTTTATCAGCTGTTTTTGTGATGCTGACAATTGGTCTGCGCATGGTGATAATCGTGCTGCCGGTGGCGGCCCCGACGCTGATATTAACGGTAACGGCCCCTAAACTGGTGGTGTTATTGGCGCGCACCGTAAAGCGAATCCGGCCCGCCCCCGCGCCATTTGCGGCTGTGGCGATCTGATGGCCGTCAGCGCTAATGCCGTTGGCGTCAGGTTCAACCAGGGTGCCCGGCCCAGATAGACTGACGGTAACCAATGTGCCGTCTGGAACAATCGTGCCGCTGGAGCCCTGAATCACATTGCTGGTGACTGCTGTGCGCTCGTTAGGCGCGGGACTCAGAATATACACATCACTGGCTGCGGGCGTCAGGCCGATGGTGCCAACCGGTGGGTCCATCTGAATGCTGGTGGCTGAAACGGTCGTGCCGCCGTTGCCAACTTTATCAAAGCCAGTGATGCGAGAAGCGTAAGTGCCGCCGCTGGTTGCGGGCTGAGTCGGGACGGCCGCGACTTTTTGCGAACCGTTATTGCTGTCAAAATGGGGTATCAGATA
>CAJYHH010000736.1 GCA_913773825.1 Candidatus Sericytochromatia bacterium
TCTTTCCCTACACGACGCTCTTCCGATCTGCTGATCGCTGGTATAGGCGTCGAGGGTGATGCCCATGCCGGGCTCACGGTTCAACATCGCTCCCGAGTGGCCCGCGACCCCGGCCAGCCCAATCTGCGCCAGGTCCATTTGATTCAGAGTGAGCTCTTTGTTGAACTGGCGCTAAAGGGTTTTAGCGTCAAGCCCGGACAAATGGGAGAAAACATCACCACCCAAGGCCTGAATTTGCTGGCATTGCCCAAAGGAACACGGCTGCAAATTGGCCGAAGTGCGCTGATAGAGCTGACGGGTTTACGCAATCCCTGCAATCAGCTTGAAGCTTTGCAGACTGGCCTGATGCAGGCAGTGCTCGAGCAAGACGCTGAGGGCAAGTTGCTTCGGAAAGCTGGCGTAATAGGTGTGATCATCCACAGTGGCGCAGTCAGGCCTGGTGATCCAATCCGCTTGAGCCTGCCAGCTGAATCGCTGCCTTTGGAGCGTGTCTGATGCAGCCTGAATTTTATCTGGCCTCAGCTGAGCAAGGCCGTGAACGGCTCACCCAGCGGGATGCTTTTATTGTCCGCCTGAGTGAGTTTGACCGCAGCGCCCGCCTCCATGACCCTGGCCCGGTGTCTGAACCCCAGTTTTTACAGCATGTGGCGAGTAGCGTTAAAGACTGGCAAGCTTATGAACAAGACAAACTGGACCAGGCAATCCAGGCCATTCGCTCCAGCATCCGCTCACTGCCCTGGCCCCAGGCGATTGCGCTGATTCGCACCGATGGGCGCGAAGAAGGGGGCGCCCCCTATACCCGAGGCTCAGCAATTGTGCTGCCCGATGCAGTGTTTAGCCCAGCGCGCCTTAATCAACTGCCCAGCCTGCTCTTACATGAGCTGTTTCATATTCTCACTCGCCATCACTCAGGCTTAAAACAGGCTCTATATGCCAGTATTGGTTTTTTTCCCTGCGATGAACCAAGTTTACCCAAAAGCCTGCAAAATCGGCGAATTACCAATCCTGATGCGCCCATCAGCGATTATCAGATTGAACTGGTCATTGACCATCAATTATCCTGGGCCGTGCCTTTGTTATTAGCAGATAGTGACACGTACCAACCCAATCGCGGCGGCGAGTTTTTTGATTATCTCAAGCTGCACTTTTATTTTCAGCGTCAGGGCCAGGCCTGGTTGGCAGAGCAGCACGAAGTCCAGGGCTTTTTTGCCCAAGTGGGCCGCAATACCGAATATATTCTGCATCCCGAAGAAATCTTAGCGGATAACTTTGCTTTACTGATGCAGCAAAATTATTCCGTTCCCAATCCAGAAGTGCTGTTTAAAATGGCTGAAGTTCTCTCTGAACAGCGTTTTCACTAAGATTCAAACTTTGTTTACACTTAACAAAATCCGGGCACAAATGTTTTTT
>CAJYHH010000737.1 GCA_913773825.1 Candidatus Sericytochromatia bacterium
TCACTGCTTTCAGCTTCTTTAAACGAGAACGAACCTTCGTTCCAGTTGATCATTTCATAGACAGCGGGATTGCCGGTCAGAAAAGGCGCCTGCAGCATCGCGGCATCGTAGACTTCACCGTTACGCAACGCAATCCGCCCCTGGGACTCGGGTGTCTTGAGATAAACCGTCCCGGTCTTCATGTCGTTGGCAAGCATCTGAAGAATATTCGGCGGAATAAAAATACTCAGACTGCCCGTTACAGCGCCGTCGTTATCGGCCATCTGCGATTTCATACGCTTCACTTCTTCTTCGGACTGCTGGAGCTGGCCAAGAATATTGTTAAGACGAGCATTATCTTCTTTGAGCTTGTCCATGGTTTGCTGCAAAATGGCGTAAAGCTGGGAGTTTTCAACCGCAATGGCAGCAATATTGGCCAAAGACATAAACAAAATTAAGTCCTGGTCGTCAAATGTTCCAATTCGTTTATTGAGAACCTGCAGCACACCAATGACTTTATCGCCAGAACGGCGCATTGGCACACACATGATTGAGCGAGTGACAAATTTACTTTTTTCGTCAACGCCTTTAAAAAAGCGAGTGTCTTTTGAAACATCAGGCACAATCTGAGGCTCACCGTTTTCAGCGACCCAGCCCGCAATCCCTTGCCCTTTGGGCAGACGCAGACTTTCGACAGTTGTACCCCCTTCTCCTGATGCCAGATGAAACACCAGTTCGCCGGTGCTTGCATCGCGCAGAGCCAGTGAGCTGGCTTCGGCATCCATGACGGCTGCAGCCACATCGATGATCGTACGCAGCAGGACTTCAAGATCGATCGTGGAGTTAATATTGGCATTGATCTCAAGCAGTACCTGGAAGCGTTTAACGTATTCCAAAGCTTGAGCCCGATCGAGTTGATCGATGTCGATTAGCAAGTCCGCCATCTGTGAACCTCTTGATCTTAAGGCATATGTCTATCAAAGGTTACCACTAATCGAGTCAAGGGCCAATGGTGAATACTATTGGACTCAGGCAGACAACGGTTTTGAATAGACAAAAAACCAAACAGCGCCCACATAAAAAGACCCCAGACAGGTTTTGTCTGGAGCCTTTTTGCCATTAGGGTTTAGTTATCTGTTTAATATCAGGTTGAGGAAGCGCCTACTGTCATCAACACAAAACCCAACATCATCGGGACAAAGCCGATTAAGGACATTAAAAAAGGACGTTTAGCCAAATCCCAGTATTTGACAATAAAAACCAATGAGGCAAAGGGAATAAACAAATAGGCTAACCCCCATAAAACTGAGACCTTAAAGGCTTCAATCATCAGCAAAATACCAAAGATACCTGCAATTAATCCGCCTAAACCAACCAAACCAACACCCACCATAGCCAAAGGCCCTGCTGCTGTTTCCATACACAACTCCTTGCAAAAAATTCAAATACAACGCCAAACCCACTCTGAGTTTGCCTGTTGTTTATCCAGACGTCAGTGACGTATTCTTTTCAGTCTGTCAAATTGTTTTGACTTTTCATTTTAATTTAAGACAGCTTAAAATATCTGATTTTTTGATGACCCGTCAGCCACGCAAGGTGTTCAGCATTACCCAGGAAACAAGCGAATAATATTATCCTGAGCGCGTTTGGCCACTTCTTCGGGTTTATCGTCACCACGAAAGCCCATGGCTTTATAAAATTCAGTGTTATAGGCGCGAGTACGCATCACCACGGGCATCGGCACAGCGTATCCCAGAATTAAAGCCTGCTGTTTAGGGTCTAATTGAGCCAAAACCGTTTTTAAACTCTGACTGCCAGAGACGCCGGTAAAGACGGCATCGATGTCTTTATCATCGTTGAGTAGAGCTGTAATCCTTGTCCCAACTTGAGAGAGCACTTCGTTATCAATACTTGAAGGACGTTGATCGACAATCAAAAGCGTAACGTGGTACTTACGCATCTCACGGGCAATGGTGCCAAAAATCGTAGATTTAGCAATCTGGGGCGCCAGAAACTTATGCGCCTCTTCAATGGTAATCACAAGCTGGCGTGGCTTTTGGCGATGCTGGGGATCCGCATTGTAATAATCAGAGATCTCAACATAGCGGGCATGGATTTTACGCGTCAAAATATTGGTGACCAGCATATAGCTCAGTAGGGAGTTCTGACCGCCAAACTCTAAAATGACGTGTTTACCGTGCTCAAGATACTGCATAATCTGCTTACTGGAATCATGAGAGATATCGCGAATATAGCTCAGGCGTAAAATGCGCTGAAGCTTACGCTGTAAGGCTTTTAAAGCGCCAGCATGGCCTTTGTGAGTATTGACAAAATCTTCTATCTCGCTATTAGACCAGCCCATAAATTCTTTTAACCAGCGTCGGCCAAGAATTTCTTCTAAGATCATTGCCGACTCAATACTGGCTTCTGAGAGATTGAGCTCATGTTTGATTAAAGCCAGATCTTCAATGCTGATTTCTTCAAGCGGAATACTCAGTTCATGAGCATCTTTAACGCCACGGGCCCGACTTGACTCTAAATCTAGCGTAAACACGGCCACATCTGTACCAAATAATTGCCGCAAACCTTTAACGACAACTTCGCCTTTGTTTTCGCTTAGAGCCTGCCAGCCATATTCGTTATGCATATCAAAAATCAGATTGACGGCCACTTGTTTTTTAATAATGCCTGACAACACCAGACGGGTCAGAAACGATTTACCCGTGCCCGATTTGCCAAAGATCGCGTTACTGCGCTCAACTAAACGGTCTAAATCCAGACAAAGCGGAATGTCCATATCTAAGGGCTGGCCAATCTGAAAGCGATTGCGGCCCTTTTCGTCTTCGCGCCCAAAGACCATACCAAAATCAGCTGCACTGGCCACATGGGCCGGGGCAAAATGATTGGGAATCGTTTTAACCGGTCTCAACTCAGATTCCCCTGAGCCATTCAGGCTTTCATCCCGCACCAGCATCAGCATGGGCTGCAGGGCAACCATTCCAAAAGTACCTGTACCCTGCAGAACTTCGGCTAAAAACGAGCCCTGTTCAGGTGGATCCAGCAAAATGCGAGGATTTGAAGCAGCAAGTTCAACGTCGGTAATCATACAGAAAAATCGATTAAGCTGACCTTCAACCACCACAAACTGACCCACACGAATATCTTCTACCTGACAATGCGCTGCCAGTCTGATCTTAAGTCCGCCCGAGAGAGAGCCTTCAACAACGGTGCCAAGTAGAGCTGAATTCATATTCACCGGTATACAGGTTTTTTGCTCATTATAACGTCTGTTTGGGTTTTGAGTGGTGAGTTAAGTGGGTGAGTTAAGTGTTTGTAGCAGAGCCCGAAGGGGGATTCGATTAGCCCTTGCAGCTTGCTGCCTACGGAAGCCCGAGCTGTAGACGGCTTTGACCGTCTTACAGATTGGGACAGCATCGCTATCGTACACATCGCGCCTACAAGGCACGAATGCAGAACCAGATGTTCTGTAGGCTGGTGAGTTTTGAGTGTCAGAAAAGCCCCTGAGTTAGGCATCAGGATTCAGCTAACATCTGCTGCAGACGACGATGTAAGGCTAAAGTCTCTTCGCGCTGCGTCACCACTTCAATTATAGCTGCACGGCCCTGGGTCTCAGCTAGAGCTGTTTTAAGCTCAGTTTGGTTTTCAGGACGATAATAATCCAGTCCAAACATCTGAGCAGCCCCCTCAAAGTTAAAGCTGTGCGGTGTGCCAAACCAGGGCTCAAAGACATCTTTATGGGTCGCAATCGGTAAAAACGAAAAGATCCCGCCACCGCTATTATTAACCACAACAATCCTGACAGGCTGCTGAATCCGGCTGAGTAGATGCAGAGAGTTCAGATCATGAAACAGGGTCAGATCCCCACAAAGCAAGGTCACAGCTTGCCCAGAAGCCTGGGCATAGCCTGCGGCACAGGCCACATGGCCATCAATTCCGCTGGTGCCGCGATTGCCAAAGATAAGCGGGGGCTTGGCTTTAGGTGCAGCAAAACCGTCGACTTCACGCACCGCCATACTGTTACCCAGCATCAGCACAGCTTGTGAATCAAGCGATTGCACAAGCATGCGGGCGACACCAGGCTCGCTTAAAACATCAGAACCATCGAGAACGTGAGTGTAGAGCTGTTCGATTTTTTCAGCCCAGCTTTTAAGAGCTGAATCAGCTCTGACCGCTGGGGATAAGGCCCAGGCTCGGCAGATCGTGTCTAAGTCACCTTGATAACGTTCTGTGACCTGCTGATTGGGATCCTGGCGGCCAGCAGCTGATAAAAGCTGCAGATAATGTCGGGGTGGATGGGCAGCCAGATGTTTAAGCAAACGCCCAGAAACAAATCCATCACCAATTTGCAAAACGGTTTCAAATTGAGCCGCAACCACAAAATCTGGCTGTTGCAAGAGCTGATCAAAATAAGGAATCTGCTGCTCGAGTTGATTATCTAGACGTAAATCTGACAAAATATCAGCAAATACAGGCCAGCCAAGCGATTGGGCAAATACTAAAACCCCCTCCCGCTCGTCTGGCTTAAGACGCCCCAGGATCAAAAGTCCTTCAGACATCAGCTGGATCGGTCGTTCTGGAATCCCGGCAATAGGCGGCTGATAGCCAGTATAGACCAGATCTGAATCTAA
>CAJYHH010000738.1 GCA_913773825.1 Candidatus Sericytochromatia bacterium
CAGCACCGTCAACTACACGATGGTCAAACGACAATGACAGGGTACAAGCCCAGCGAATGGCAATTTCGTCGTTGTAGACCATCGGCTTTTGATAAATCTTGTTAAAGCCCAAAATCGCCACTTCAGGATGGTTGATAATCGGTGAAGACATCAAGCCACCAATTGCGCCGATATTGGTAATCGTAAAGGTGCCGCCGCGCATCTCATCCGCTTTGATCGTGCCTTCACGCACCGCTGTTGAAAGTCTATCGATTTCAGCGGCAATTTCCAAAATGCTTAACTGGTCTGCGTTGCGAATCACGGGTACATATAAGCCATTCGGAGAGGCTGTGGCAATCCCGATATGGTAATGCTTTTTAAGCACCACTTCTTGACGTTCATCATCAAGGCTGGCATTGAGTGTCGGGTGAGCTTTTAAGCCAGAGACAACAGCTTTGACCAAAAAGGGCAAATAGGTCAGCTTAATTCCTTCTGCTTTGAGTTCAGGGACCAGCTGTTTACGGAACGCCACTAACTCAGTAAAATCAGCTTCGTCTGCATAGAGAAAATCAGGGGCCGTAAATTTGGCTTTGACCATCTGCTCAGCAATTTTGCGACGAATGCCGCGAAGCGGAATCCGTTCTTCAGCTTCAGTACCACTAACCTGAGCAGGGGCTGCTGCAGCTTTGGCAGGCGCTTGAGCCTGAGCAGGAGTCTGTGTTTGCGGTTGAGCCTGGTCAACATCTGAAAGCTGAATCCGGCCATAGGGGCCAGAGCCTTTAAGCTGAGCCAGATCCACTCCCTGCTGACGGGCATAACGGCGCACAGATGGCGTAGCCATCACATCAGCGGACTGAGCAGGCAGTTCATCAGCAACTGCTTGGGCAGGCTGGGCTGCAGGGGCAATCTGTTCAGGAACAGGCTGAGCATCAACATTGCCCGGAACAGGCTGTTGATTGACGCTTACACCATCACCCAGATGGGCAATCACCTGGCCAACCGGGGCCAGTTCGCCTTCGTTAAACAGCAGCTTTTCGACCACTCCAGCATGAGGGGAAGGAATTTCAACTGAGGCTTTATCGGTTAGGACTTCAACCAGGGTCTGCTCAGCCTCGATTCGATCTCCGGGCTGAACACACCATTTGACGATTTCGCCCTCGGCGATGCCTTCGCCGATGCTGGGCAGCTTGACTTCAATCATAAATCACTCCACAAAGCAGATATGGCGGGCATTGTAGCATAGAGCAAGCCGCTTCACGGGGATTCCCGCAAAGCGGCTGATTACTCGCCAAAGTATATTGGACGGATATCGGACAGATTAACCTTGCTCGATGGCGTTACGCAGGAAGAATTCTCCGGCCCGATACGAGCTTCTGACTAAGGGGCCAGAAGCCACAAACAAAAAGCCTTTGGCTTCAGCAGCACGCTGCAGCGCTTCAAAGCGCTCTGGCGGCACATACTCAAGCACTTCAAGATGTTTTTTAGTGGGCTGCAAATACTGGCCAATCGTCAGAATATTGACATCCACTGAGCGCAGATCGTCCATGGCCTGCAGCAGCTCAGCTTCTGTTTCACCTAAACCCACCATCAGGGCAGATTTAGTAAAACCGTAATCTTTACCAGGGCGCCCCCCTTCGGGCGAAAACTGACGCAACTGACGCAGCACGTCCAAAGACTGGGCATAAGAAGCTTTAGCGTCACGAACACGCGGGCTCAGACGTCTAATCGTCTCAACATTATGCGCAATCACTTCAGGTTTCGCTTCGACAATTTGCAAAAGCGCTTCTGGTGATCCCTTAAAGTCAGGAATCAGAACTTCAACCAGAATACGGGGATCTGCTGCTTTAATCGCGCGAATCGCAGCCGCAAAATGGCCGGCACCCTGATCAGGCAAGTCATCGCGGTCCACAGAGGTCAGAACCACATAATCCAGACCCATGGCCGCAACCGCTTCAGCAATTTTGGCTGGTTCATCTGGATCCAATGGCTGGCCACGACGCGCTGTTTTAACAGCACAGAAACGACAGCCGCGAGTACAGGTGTCACCCATCAGCATAAAGGTGGCAGTTCCGCCACCCCAACATTCTCCGATATTGGGGCAACGGGCCTCTTCGCAGACCGAGACGAGATTGCGCTCGCGCAGAATGCCTTTGAGGCGGCCGAAAGTCTCGCCGGAACCCAGCCGAACCTTAAGCCAGGGTGGCTTAGGCTGCGGTCTGGGCGCCGGGGTGGCTCCGGCGTCGAGTGGTTTTGACTCGATCGCCATAATCTTAACGCTTAGGACGGAAGCTGCGGATCGTACGACGCTTGGCAAGGATCCGCTTGGCGGGCTTGCCTTTGTTAAGCGCGCTGGCATTAGCCGTCAGAGCAGATTCAGCCAGACTGGCTGGGCTGATAGACAGCTCTTCAGTTTCTTCAACTGAGTGGGTGGCGTCATAGGCCAAGTCAGCACTGACATCGAGGCTATCTGCAGAGATTTGAATCTCAGGGGCTTCCGCTGCTGGCGCTTCTTTAGCCTCTTTAGATTCTTTAGATTCTTTAGATTCTTTAGATTCTTTGGGCTCTTTGTCAGCCTTATTAACAGGTTCAACCACATCTTCGCGCTTACGGCGACCACGAGAGGGAGCGCGTCGACCCCGGACAGGACGAGCACTTGGCTCTTCAGCTTCTTCATCAGCAACGATGGCTTCAGGCAGCTCGTCATCGGGCTCATCCGCTTCTTCTGCGATGTAGTCTTCAATCGAAGGACGCTCTTCGCTCAAGGGGTCATATTGAGGCTGATGCTGATGCTGAGATTCAAAATGATGCTCTTCAGCTTCAGTTTCTTCAACAACTTCTTTGACAACAGCTTCATGACG
>CAJYHH010000739.1 GCA_913773825.1 Candidatus Sericytochromatia bacterium
TTAATGATCTGGTGACTGCTATCAGTAACTTTAGCGCCAGCAATAATCGTGACTATACCGCCAGCTTTAATGGGGGCGTAGCAGGGGGGATCCGCATCAATACTCTTGATATAGAAACCCTTACCAATGCTGCAAGCCAGCCTGCAGCCAACCCCAATGGCGCCACTCCAACGCTCACAAACAATCAGTTGATTCTGGATTCTGCAGCTTATCTGGCTAACGGTGCCCCACCGTTTCAACAAAGCACTTATGCATCTACAGCCCTGACACCCAATGCTCAAAATACCCCGTATGTTACGACCACACCCAATGCACCTGCTAACGTAGCGGGGATTAGCTTTAGTGGTGCAAGCAATCTTGCCAGCGTTTTATTTTTAAGCAATGTGGCAAACAATACTCCCACCGTGGTAGCAGGCAGTGATGAATATCAGGGAACAGCCGTCTCAACCGGTTTTAATACATTTCAGCTGACAGGCAACCAGCGCCGGACTTTTCAGGCCAGTTCCAGCACCACCAGCAGTCAACGCCTGGGCTATGACACTTCGGCAATTGATGAAAGTGACTTGCCCTCTGACGGGATTATTGGTGAAGTTAAAATCACTCCCCAGACCCGCAGCCGCACAACTGATCATGCGCTAAATTTAGTCATTGATGGCGCAAGTGGCCGCAGCCTGCGCCTGAGTCTTGAAGATCTCAGCCCCCGCGCTTTACGGCTAGAAAATCTCACGTTTTATCGTGAAGGCGACAGCGATTTACTGGCCCGTTTACGTGGTGAAAACGCCCTGAATATTCTCGATAAAGCGATCGACTCAACTTTAACCGCAATAAGCAGAATCGGTTCAGGACAACGGGTTTTAGATAGCGCACTTGAAGGTCTGCAAAGCAGACAAGTCCAGCTCAGCGATACACTGTCAGCTCAGCAAGACGCTGATTTACCTACTGAAATTTCAAATATGACCCGCGCCCAGCTCAATATTCAGGCCAGTGCATCACTGTTAGCTCAGCGCCAAAACGACGCCAAAACCCTTTATGGTCTGTTATTTGGCTTTAATGGCCGAGACAACACGTGAGCGACTCACAAATCAGCCAAGCCAGTGCAGATCAAGCTGAAGCTTTTTATGGCCATAGTCTGATCGAAACTGCTTCTGCCCCACGTCTGGCGCTACGCTTCTTTGCTCGTACAGAGCTTTTGCTGGGTCAAGCGCTGTCTAAAAGTTACCCACCTGAGCCCAACACACGCGAGGCTCGCCAGATCATCAAACAAGCTCACGCCGTCATGAGTGGGCTTTGTGATTTACTCAGCAACACCCCCGGCACCAGTCCCGCTTTATTACAGGCCAATGAGCGCTTAACAAACCGCCTGAGCAATCAGTTTCGCCCACAACAAACAGA
>CAJYHH010000740.1 GCA_913773825.1 Candidatus Sericytochromatia bacterium
ACTCAGGAAGGTGTTGACGCCAATTAACGGCAGCTCACCGCTGAGCTTTTGATGCTCATAATAGAGTGATTCTTCCTGGATTTTATGGCGCTGATACTGACGCTCCATTGCGCCAAGTACACCACCGCGCTCGCTGATGCGCTCAAACTCAGTCATCACCGCTTCTTCAACTAAGTCTGTCAGCTCTTCGGTAATAAACGAACCCTGCATCGGGTTTTCGTTCATGGCCAGACCCAGCTCTTTGTTGATAATCAGCTGAATCGCCATCGCGCGACGGACGGACTCTTCTGTGGGTGTGGTAATCGCTTCGTCATAAGCATTGGTATGCAGCGAGTTGCAATTATCATAAATCGCGTAGAGCGCTTGTAAGGTGGTGCGGATATCGTTAAAGGCGATTTCCTGGGCGTGCAGCGAACGCCCAGAAGTCTGAATATGATACTTGAGCTTCTGGCTGCGCTCGTTAGCGCCGTAAACGTGCTTCATGGCCTTGGCCCAGATGCGGCGGGCCACACGGCCAATGACTGCATATTCAGCATCAACGCCATTGCTAAAGAAGAACGAAAGATTTGGCGCAAAGTCGTCAATGTTCATGCCTTTGCTGAGGTAATACTCAACAAAGGTAAAGCCATTGGCAAGCGTAAAGGCCAGCTGCGAAATCGGGTTGGCGCCTGCTTCAGCAATGTGATAACCCGAAATTGAGACCGAGTAAAAATTGCGAACTTTGTTTTCAATAAAGCTCTGCTGAATATCCCCCATCATCCGCAGGGCAAATTCGGTGCTAAAAATACAGGTGTTCTGAGCCTGATCTTCTTTGAGAATATCGGCCTGAACCGTACCCCGCACAGCGCTTAAAGCCTCTGCTCTGAGTTTCGTATAAACATCCGCTGGCAGCACTTGATCACCGGTGACACCCAGCAGCATCAGCCCCAGACCGTCATTACCAGCGGGCAGTTCACCCTGGTAGCGTGGACGATCTAAGCCTTTAGCGGCATAAATCTGATCAATTTTCTGGTCCACTTCAGCCACTAAATCATGCTCACGGATATATTTTTCACAGAGCTGATCCACTGCAGCATTCATAAAGAAAGCCAGAATCATTGGGGCTGGGCCATTAATCGTCATCGAGACAGAGGTTGTCGGATGACAGAGATCAAAGCCTGAATAAAGCTTTTTAGCATCATCCAGGGTCGCAATGCTGACGCCTGAGTTGCCGACTTTACCGTAAATATCCGGGCGATAGTCAGGGTCTTCGCCGTAGAGCGTGACCGAGTCAAAAGCCGTTGAAAGGCGTTTGGCAGGCAGACCGTGTGAGACATAGTGAAAACGTCTGTTTGTGCGCTCAGGGCCGCCTTCGCCGGCAAACATACGGGTTGGGTCTTCGTTTTCGCGCTTAAGCGGAAAGACTCCAGCGGTATAGGGGAATTCACCGGGCAGGTTTTCAGTCAGCTGCCAGCTCAGCAGATCACCCCAGTCCTGATACTTGGGCAATGAAACACGCGGGACTTTATTATGCGAAAGGGTCTCGCGATACAGGGGCTGACGGATTTCACGCCCGCGCACATGATAAATAAAATCAGCCTGAGTGTACTGAGCCTGTTTGTCAGGCCAGTTGCGCAGCAGAGCGCGGCTCTCAGCATCAAGATGCTCTTCTTGGGCCGTATAGATTTTTTCAAGTTCAGCAGCGGCAGCGTCTGAACCCTGAGATTGCAAGAGCTCAATGGTGCCGCGTAACTGATACAAACGACGCGCCACACCAGCCTGCTCTTTGACATGTTTGTTGTAACGAACATGAGATTCGGCAATTTCGGCCAGATAACGGGTGCGCTCAGGCGGGATGATATAAACCTTACGGGCCATGCCTTCGCTGATTTGAAACGAAGAATGCAGGTCTGCACCGGTTTTTTCAGCCAGCTTGTCTATCAAAGCGCGGTAAAAGCCGTTAACGCCTGGGTCGTTAAACTGGGACGCCATGGTGCCATAGACAGGCAATGACTCATCTTCAGCCATAAACAGATTGCGCTCACGCTTATACTGCTTGCGCACATCGCGCAGGGCGTCCAGCGAACCGCGTTTATCAAATTTATTAATGACAATCTGATCCGCTTCACCGATCATATCGATTTTTTCGAGCTGGGTTGCAGCCCCATATTCAGAGGTCATGACATAGACGCTCAAATCACTGTGTTCCAGAATCTCAGTGTCTGACTGCCCAATCCCGCTGGACTCGAGAATAATCAGATCATAGCCAGCGGCTTTACAGACCAGCACAGCGTCTTTAACCGCTTTGCTCATTGAGGCATTGGCCTGACGAGTGGCCAGCGAGCGCATATACACACGTGGGTTATGAATCGCGTTCATGCGAATGCGGTCGCCTAATAAAGCTCCACCAGTTCGGCGTTTAGTCGGGTCAACCGAAATAATCGCCAGGGTTTTATCGCTAAAATCCAGCAGATAACGACGCACCAGTTCATCAACTAATGAAGACTTACCCGCTCCGCCTGTGCCCGTAATGCCGACAACCGGCACCACTTTGGCTTTAACCAGCTCATCAAGCTGAGCGTCAAGCTCTGGCAAGCTGTCTGGATGATTTTCGGCCAAGGTAATCAACTGACCAATGGCGCGCGGGTTACGGCTTTGCAGCTGATTGACTTCACCATTTAATTGTTTCGGAGCCGGGTCAAAGTCACATTTTTGCAGCAGATCGTTAATCATGCCCTGCAGGCCAAGTGCGCGTCCGTCATCAGGTGAATAGATGCGGGTAATGCCATAGGCGTGAAGCTCGTCAATTTCGCTGGGCAAAATGGTGCCGCCACCGCCGCCAAAGATGCGGATATGACCAGCGCCTTTTTCATTGAGTAAGTCGTACATGTATTTAAAGTACTCAACGTGACCGCCCTGATAAGAAGTAATCGCAACGGCCTGGGCGTCTTCTTGAATCGCGCAGTCGACAATTTCGGCAACTGAGCGGTTATGGCCAAGGTGAATCACTTCAGCCCCGCTGGCCTGAAGAATGCGGCGCATAATGTTGATGGCGGCATCGTGGCCGTCAAAGAGCGAAGCAGCAGTAACAATTCGAATCGGATGTTGGGGAGTGTAGGGGGTAGTGTCTTGGGTCTGGGTCTGAGACATGACCAATTGACCGTCCTTTC
>CAJYHH010000741.1 GCA_913773825.1 Candidatus Sericytochromatia bacterium
CGCCAATGTATGCCGGTGAAAGCGTCAGGCTAAAAGGCGTCTGGATTAATCATGCAAAATATGGCCTGCAGTTTAAGGTTCAGTCCTGTGAAAAGTTAATTCCGGCAACGCTTAACGGGCTGCAAAAATATCTGGCGTCGGGCATGATTCGCGGCGTGGGTGCGATAACTGCCAAGCGTATGATTAAAGCCTTTGGCACAGATATCATCCGGATTATTGAAGAAGATTCTGATCGCCTGCTTGAAATTCCCTTAATTGGCTCACGTAAACGCGACAAAATTGTCAAAAGCTGGGCTGAGCATAAAGAGATTCAGAACATCATGGTGTTTTTGCAAGACCATGGTGTCTCAACCGCTTATGCGGTCAAAATTTATAAGCGTTATGGCAATGAAGCGCTTGAGGTGGTTCAGCAAAATCCCTGGCAATTGGCTGAACAGGTCTGGGGAATTGGGTTTAAAACCGCTGATCGTCTGGCGCGCTCATTGCGGATTACGCTAGAGCATCCAGCTCGTTTAGAAGCCGGGTTGACTCATGCTTTAAACAAAGCCACAGAAGAAGGCCATGTTTATTTGCCGCGTACTGAGCTCTTTATGCGCGCCACCACTTTGCTAGAAGAAGATACAGATCTCAAGCCCGGCACGCTGGCTGATTTATTGCCCGATGCCCTGGCTATTCTGGTGCGGCGTGGGATTGTGATGGTCGAAAAACAGCCAGATAATCCCGATGTTTATCATATGCCGCTTTGGGTGGCTGAAGACGGTGCAACCAGACGTTTAAAAGAATTACTCAGTCAGGCCCGTCAGCCTGATCTAAGTGTTTTGCGCAGTTGGCTGGATCAGTATCAGCTGGAGCAGCAAATTGAGTTTTCGCCCGAACAGCGCGAAGCGGTTGAAAAAGCCGCTGGCAGCAAAGTGTTTATTCTGACCGGTGGGCCAGGCACAGGTAAAACAACCGTCAGCCGCGCGATTTTAGACTGGTTTGAACATGACAATCAGAGTCTGTTATTAGCTTCGCCAACCGGACGAGCCGCTAAACGTCTGGCTGAAGTCAGCGGCCGCGAAGCCAGTACGATTCATCGTCTGTTAGAGTTTGATCCGAAAAAAATGCAGTTTAAGCGCAATGAATACGTCCCGCTTGAGACTGATTTATTGCTCTTAGACGAAGTCAGCATGATCGATACGTTGTTATTTTCCCAGCTGCTCAAAGCCATTCCATATCGAGCCCGTTTGATTCTGGTGGGCGACAGCGATCAACTGCCTTCAGTGGGGCCAGGTTCTGTCTTAAAAGATTTGCTGACCAGTGAAGTGGTGCCCAAAGTGGAGCTTAAAACGATTTTTCGTCAGGCTCAAGCCAGCCGGATTGTGCGTAATGCCCATCTGGTCAATCAGGGTGAGCTGCCAGAGCTTTTGCCGCCAAGTGGAGCCAATCGTAATGAGGACGCTTTTTTTGTTCAGGCCGACAACCCCGAATCGATTGTGGCCCAGGTTTTAGATCTGGTCACCCGTCGCCTGCCTGCCGCGGGTCACCCAGCCACTTCAATTCAGGTGCTTTGCCCCATGAACCGGGGTTTAGTGGGCAGTTTTCATCTAAATGCCCAGCTGCAAAATCTCTTAAATCCCGCCACACCGGGTAAAGCTGAGCTGGTGCGCGGCAATCGGATTTTACGCGTCGGTGATCGGGTGATTCAGCTGCGCAATAACTATGACCGGGAAGTCTTTAATGGCGATATGGGTGAGATCAGCCGCATCGAGCATGAAGATCAGCAGATTGTGGTGACTTATCCTGAACAGGTTGTCTCGTATGATTTTTCAGAACAGGATGAACTGGCTCTGGCTTATTCACTGTCGATTCATAAGTCTCAGGGCAGTGAGTTTCCGGTTGTAGTGCTGCCTTTGGGTATGTCTCACTATATGATGCTGCAGCGCAATCTGCTTTATACGGGCATGACCCGCGCACGTAAATTACTCGTGATGGTCGGCCAGAAAAAAGCCGTAGCCCAGGCGGTTCACAATGACCAGTTGCGCAGTCGCAATACGCGTTTACGCGATCGTTTAGCCAGTGAAGCTGATTTGCTTAACGACACACCCAGAGCTTATCCTGTCTTTGACTTGGAAAATTTTATTCGCACCTTGCCGGACAATCCAGCTGACTATCTGGAGTTTGAACCAGGTTTTGATGAGCCTTAATTGAAGTTTAGGGCGCTTTGGCTGAGCTGGTTTTGCGCCCCTTCTCTAAAAACGCTCTGAAACACGGGCCCAACCAAAATCCTGAATAAAAAGCCCCTTAATTGGGTACAATAAAGCTTAGTGCCTGAAGGGTTATTTTTTGGGCCTAAAGCTTATGCAGCAAGAGGTCAGTTATGGGCATCAGAGGTGACAGTCAGGTTCGCGCAACGTATCCCCAGCAAGGTGTTCAGCAGGGGACGCAAACTCAAAAAACTCAGACTCAAGATCCCGTTCAGGGGGCTCAGACCACTGATAAACCTGCTGAGTCGCCTCAGACGGATACCGCCTCTACGGTTCAGCTGACTGAAGGACTTCAGGCGACTCCCAAAGGTGGCGAACCGGTTATCACGACTTTTCCCGACGTTGCGCCAAGCAGTCAGACAGAAGCCCAGCCCAAAGAAATTCCCGCTGACGTTCAGACTCGCTTTAATGAGTTTTCCAGCAAGTTAAAATCAAACCCCAACGTCAATTACATTGAAATTGATAAACGTGACGTCAACAAAGGCTTACGTGAGCATCTCGCTCAGTTTAAGTCCCAGCTTGACAGCAATCCCGAACTCAAGGCCAAACTGGCTCAAACTGAAGTGGGACGAGAGTTTCTCAAGTCACTTGAAAATGCTGCCAATGGCAAACTGGGTTCCGTTGATGTCATTAATATTCAGGCCTTTGTCTCGGCCAGCGGGATTGATATCAGCCATCCTGGCAGCAAAACCGGCATTGACGGTGACTATGGCCCGCTGACCCATGAAGGCCTGACCCAGGTCATGGCTCGCCTGCAGGATCCAGCTCAGACCGACGCCCTGACTCAGTCGATTGCCAGCGGTGATGTGGTGGCCCGCCAGCGTGCCACAGCCCGCCAGACTGAAGACGAAGGTTTTGGTAACACCTACGATCCCAACAAAAGCCCCAGCATTGAAACCCCCACAGGCCCAGTCCCCAGCATTGGCTCAACCAATACTGGTGCTGATATTGCCGCTGCTGCCCGCAACACATCTGGCCAGATGGCCCGCATTCTGGATGAACGTCGCCGGGCTGCCGGACGCGAAGTTTACCGCTGCTATGAAGGAGTTAAACTGGCGCTTAACAACCTCAACCCGCCGATTTCTTTGACTGGTGGCTCAGCCTATATGGCTGCTGATCAGCTGCGCGCTAACTACGCTGATCGCTTCCAGGAAGTCCGTTCAGTCAATCCTCACGATCCCCAGCAACTCGCCCAATTGCGTAACCTGCCCCCCGGCGCTATTCTGGTCTGGGGCCGCAATGACGATCCTGGCCTGCGCTCCAGCAACCCCAATAACGGCTTTTCACATGGACATATTTCAATCAGCATGGGTAATGGCCAGGAATACAGCGACCGCTATCGCAGTCAGTCAATGAATCGTGATGGCCGCTACGACAGCCTGACAATCTTCATCCCCAAATAATTTTTTATTACTTATCTAGGTCCGTAACCCTAAGCCCATAACTTTATTGTCATCCTGAGCTTGTCGAAGGATAGACCGGCAGCAACAAGTGTTACGGGCTCGCTCTTTGGCTCTGCATGAATCTTCCTAAGCATCGCTGCGCTCTGCATAAGGGATTCTAATCAGGCTCAAAGAGCCTGAAAGAATCTTCCCTAGCATCGCTGCGCTCTGCATAAGTTTCTTGTACGAATCGCCTGCGGCTCTTCTACAAAAACTTAAAAAAAACCGGAACCTTGGTGTAGAGGTTCCGGCTCAGACAGAGCCTGTTGTGGCTAACAGGCGGGAAAACACGTGAAGCAAAGAGAAACTTGTATGCCGGGCAGAAACCGGCGTGGTGGGTTGAAGAAAAAGACCCACAACCCATAACGCGAAGCTCTGCTTCGCTTACTTCTGCCGCAGCGGCTTAAGAGCTTCGGTCCAACGCTTAAGCTCGTCGAGCATGTCGTGGGCAGATTTTATATGGTGCTCATTGGCGTTGAAATGGCCTGAGTCATCCAGATACTGAGTAAAAAAGGGCAGATTGACGGCTTCGACTAAAGGTACCATTTTGAGTGTGGTCACAATCTGTTTGGTCATCTGCACAGAGCGCGTGCCGCCCGATAGACCGCCGTAGCTGACAAAAGCCACGGGTTTGTAGTTCCATTCCTGATACAAATAGTTCAGGGCGTTATTCAGCGCCGGAGGGGTTCCGAAGTTGTATTCAGGCGTGACAAAAACAAAGGCATCAATGGCTTCTACCATTGCGCTCCAGCGTTTGGTGTGTTCATGCTCGTATTTTTTCATCCGGGGATGATTGGGTTCGTCCAGCAGCGGCAGGGCGATGTCGGCTAGTTCAATCAGTTCAGTTTCAAAACCGCCGTGTTCGGTGGCCAGAGCGTGAAACCAGTTGGCAACCGGTGTTCCTTTGCGGCCCGGACGGGTGCTGGCAACGATGGTGCTGAGTTTCATAATAGTTTCCTTTCGAGATGGGGATGCAGAATCACTATTGTGACATAGAGCGTCCCCGTCCGGCCGACTCTGTTCAAGCTATCTTAGTTGGCGCCAAGGGGTTTGAGAACTGGGCTGGTGGCGTGTTCAGGACTGTTCTGCAGATTGTGGTAAAGGACGTAAGACACAGTCAGCACGCCTAAAAAGACTAGCGGTGCAATCGACTGACCCAGCGGATCACCGGCTAAGAGATGGGAGGCAAAAGCGCCCAGCAGGTTAAAGGTAAAGCCAGCATAAGCCCATTCTTTAAGGCGCGGAAAGCGAGGGAACATCAGAGCAACAGCACCTAAACCTTTGGCGACACCCAGAATCAGCAGCATATACAACGGATAACCTAAGTGCTGGAATCCCTGGACTAATTGTGGGCTTTGGGTCAGGTACATAAAGGCTGAAAAAGCCATCCCGAGTGAGAAAAAGCCTGTGCTGAGCCAATAACCGATTTTTTTAACTGTTGAGATATTCATAAATGCCTCCGCGTGTTTACGTTAGGGTTCTAAGTGTATTCATTTTGGTTACATTTAGAGTTAAATAAAAGGCGGCTTACATAATTTGCAAATCAGTGGTTTTTCTGTAACTGATTTAATTACGTAACCGTATTGGTTACATATTAGCGCTGAAAGAATCAGACTGTCAATTGATTTGCTTTAAGCACAACAAACTTGGCGAACGAGATAGGCTTTAGCCGACAGATGTAGTCGCTGAGAGGTTACTCTGAGCAGCCGCAAACTGTTCTGGGCAGCTAATTTTACTGACTTGAGACAATACATCTGCCAGGGTGCTGCCTGCAAGTTCTTTTTTCATCGCTTCTTCTGCTGCGCCAAAAATATCTTGTAGCGATGACTGAATACAAGAGCCAATATGATGGCTGCAAACATCGTTTTCGATGCTGCCAAGCGCAAATAGGTCAGGGTCACTGGGTTGTTCGATGGCGTCTAAAATATCCAGCAGGCTGATTTTGTCCGGACATCGGGTCAGGCTGGCACCACCGCCAGCGCCCAGCTGGGTGCGGACTAAATCTGCAGCACGCAAAGAACCAATCAGGCGACGCACCACTACCGGGTTGGTCCCCAGTTTTTGGGCGATGCTTTCTGAATTGGTCGGTCGATTGCCTTCATGGGCAAAGGCCAAATAGGCCATGATGTGGGTGGCTACTGCAAAACGGCTGTTCATAGTCTCAGTCCTCAGGCTTCTTTTTCAACCGTAAATCAGCTGGGCCGCGCCTGTCAAGCCTCTTTGCGCCAGTAAACGCAGACAGGATCAACTCGCTCAATCGCCGTTTTAATTCCTTCTGCCTGCCTAAATCGCCGCACAGCTTCGCGACACTCGTCAAAAGCAAAATAATCGTCAACAATCACAAAGCCCCCAGGGCTGAGTTTGTGATACAGCGCTTTTAGCGCGTCCAGGGTTGAGTCATACATATCGCCATCCAGACGTAAAATCGCCAGTTTTTCAATTGGCGCAGCCGGTAGCGTTTCTGAAAACCAGCCTTCAAGAATCTGCAGCTGCTGATCAGCAAAGCCATAATTGGCAAAAATACCCTCAACTTCTTCGCGGCTGGCTGACCATTTGTTATAAGGGTCAAAGTCAATACTGCCGGGTGAATCTTCTGAACGCACCGGAAAGCCTTTAAACGAATCTGCCGCCCAGACAATTCTGTCACGCACATCATAAGCCTCTAAAATGGCGCGCATAAAGACACAGGCGCCACCGCGCAAAATCCCGGTTTCAATTAAATCACCTGGAATCTGCTCTTTGAGCACCGTCTCAACGGCTAGCTGTAGATGATTTAAACGTTTCATGCCAATAATCGTATGGGCCACATTGGAGCCCGTCAGGCCATTTTCGCGCAGCTCATCATATTCCGTCAGATAATGTT
>CAJYHH010000742.1 GCA_913773825.1 Candidatus Sericytochromatia bacterium
GCCAGTTGCTTAACGGGAGGAGCCGTCATAACCTGTTTCCGCCCAACCGGTTTATCCGGCTGGGTCACAGCCATGACGACTTCATAACCCGCATCAATTAAAGCCTGAAGACAGGGCACGGCAAATTCCGGCGTGCCCATAAACACAATCCGAGTGGGCATTAGACGGGAACAGCCTCGTCTTTAGCAGCTTCGGCCATGTCAGCGGTCTCTTCAAGATGCAGAACTTCGTCTTCATCATACTCAGGTACAGCTGGAATTTCACCGCTGAGAATCATCCGAATCCGTTCTTTCATGACAGGGATTTCGCGGACCAGCAACTGTTCGTCTTCCACGCGCTCAGTAAAGAGAACGCCGTTGAGATGATCAATTTCATGCAGCAGAGCACGGGCCAGAAAACCTTCAGCATTGATGGTAATTGGCGCACCACGCAGATCAAGCGCTTTGACAACCGCACGGGCAGGGCGCTCAACATCTGTAAAAAACTCAGGCAGACTCAGACAGCCTTCAGGGCCGTACTGAACACCTTCGGTTGAAACCACTTCGGGATTGACGAGGAAATAGGGAGCTTCCTGAAATTCATCGCCACAATCCACAACAATAAAGCGCTTAGAGACGCCAACCTGAGGGGCAGCCAGGCCAACACCATGATAGTGATACATACTTTCGAGCATGTCCTGGGCCAGCTTAATCAGCTCGCGGTCAATATGCTTAACGGGTTTGGCAGCCCGAGTGAGCACCTGAGCGCCATAATATTTAAGATCAAGAATCGCCATGAACGTAAATCCTACCAACTTGTCTGATTTGGATTATTATAACATAGCCATTGGCAGGAAATGAAGACGACACGGTGCATTCAGCGCCCTGAGCCAAGCTTCGACATCAGCTTGCAAATTCCAAAACCGGGAGTTACGATGAGTAATAGAGATATCTCCTATATATCTCTGGATGCTGATGACGACCGGGAGAATCCCCCCTTCTCCCGGTGTTTTTATTTCTAAATTTAACGCTTAATTATTTCTTGAATGATGCAAACCCACATTTTAGCTTCTGACGCTGCTGGCCTTGAACAGGCAGCCGCTCTTTTAAAGGCTGGCGAATTGATTGGCCTGCCAACTGAAACCGTTTATGGATTAGCCGGTCATGCCTTTGACGAACGCGCTGTCCCCAAAATCTTTGCCGCCAAAGAACGCCCCAGTTTTGACCCCTTAATTGTTCATTTAGCGGCCCAGACTGGCTTAAAGCTGGCAGATCTTAGCGCCCATGAACTCATCAACCCTGACAATATCCCCAGTCATTTACGCCCAGCACTAGAATCTCTAATGAAAGCATTTTGGCCAGGCCCTTTGACGCTGGTACTGCCACGTCATGCCCGTGTCCCCGAACTTGTCACATCTGGGTTACCAACGGTTGCCTTACGGGTACCGGCTCACCCCATTGCTCAGGCTTTACTGCAAAAGACTTTTCCGCTGGCAGCTCCTAGCGCCAACCGCTTTGGACGCATCAGCCCAACAGAAGCTCAAGCAGTTTATGCTGAGCTAGCAGGCCGAATCCCTTTAATTCTAGATGGCGGCCCTTGCGAAATTGGCCTGGAGTCAACAGTTGTGGGCATTGATGATGAACAGCTCTGTTTACTGCGTCCCGGCCGTCTGGGCATTCAAGAACTTAGCGCAGCAGCAGGTCAACAGATTTATCCGGCCAAAGTCCATCCAGCTGAAGTGCTGGCTCCTGGTATGCTCAAAAGCCACTATGCACCCCGTGTGCCTTTATTTTTATTTCAATCAGACAGCGAACTTCAAGAATTACTTCAGACTCACAGCGGTCGCCCAGGCATCATGCTGCTTCAAGACCTAAGCTCTGAGTTTAAAGCAGCTCTTGACTCACGCCAGGCTGAACTTGAACACTTAAGCCCTGATGGACAGCTTGAAACCGCAGCCAGAGCACTTTTTGGCGCGATGCGTCGTCTGGACCAGAACAGTGACTTTATTCTGG
Source organism: Candidatus Sericytochromatia bacterium (assembly GCA_913773825.1). Classification (GTDB taxonomy): domain Bacteria; phylum Cyanobacteriota; class Sericytochromatia; order UBA7694; family UBA7694; genus CAJYHH01. The sequence goes on from CAJYHH010000742.1 coordinate 1,992, forward strand.
CTGAATGGCCACAAGCTGAAACGGGCCTGGGCTTTGCCATTCGCGATCGGCTGACTAAAGCTTCTGCGCGCTGACAAATAACCAGCTTTCACAAAACGAAGGAATAAACACCTTCTGCCAGTTTAGCTCACTAAAATGAGGGGCTAATAGTTCAGCAGCCCGGTTATAAGTCTGATGGTCCAAACCTGCGCCCACTTGTAAACTCAGCACGCCGCCTGGGTTTAGCGCAGTATAAATGCGCTCAAATAAGCGAGGATAATAACTTGCTTGCTGAGCATGGGCCAGACGCTCAGGAGCCGTTGTCAAATCGCAGACAATCAAGTCAAAACCCTGATGTTCAGCCAAAAAATCACTGGCCTCACAGATTCGAAGCTGGACACGAGGATCATCAAAAGCCTGGCCACAAATTGCTGTCAGATGTTCACGGGCCGCCGCGACAACCTGCTCGTCAATATCCACAACAAATACTGATTCTGCGCCAATGGCCAGCAACGCTTTTAACACACCACCATCCCCACCGCCCAAAACAGCCACCCGCTTAGGAATTTTGCCCTTAAGCGGCGAGAGCAAAGCCTGATGATAAAGTTCAGCATCTGCAGAGGCAATCTGCAGCTCATTGTCTAAAAATAACATCCGGCCAAAATCAGGATTATCAATAATCGCCAATTGCTGATAATCCGTCCGCAAGCGCAGCACATCCTGGGCAATGTGATAGCGAATATCAAAGCTACTGCGACTAAAATCAGTCAGGTAATCACTCTGGCTGATCTCAACACTTTGGCCCCGCGTCAGGGTTTTACTGCGCACCAGCTCTGGCTGAAGCCTTTCGCGCAAAAACTCTAATAAGCGCGCGGGATTAGGTGATCCTGGCGAACAGGTAAAAATATCCAGTGAAAGATGTTGTTCTTCTGGATAAGTATGAATAGCCACATGGGATTCCCCAATGATGGCAATTGCCG
>CAJYHH010000743.1 GCA_913773825.1 Candidatus Sericytochromatia bacterium
GCAGGCCTTCTTTAGCAATCTGATACAAACTCCAGCCATAGACTTGTACCCCATCCTGCTTGATCGTAGATGGCACCATTTCACCGGTTTCAGATTCACAGGGCGCATAAAACGAGACATCCCGAAAAGGCTCTGCTGGCAGACCCAGCTTATGATACATATAGCGATGTTTGTCAGTTAACCCTTTATTTGGCTGGTCGAGATAGAACAGATCTTCTTCTTTGACATTAAAAATGATTGCATGAGCATTGCTTTGTTTGGCTGGTGGCAGACCCGGCGCATTAAAAATGCCGTGTAGCAAAAACAGCGTATAGGACGTTTTAGTTGCCACCCCAGAAATACCTGAGATCGAGACATGGCCACCTTTGGTGCCATCGATAAAATCAAAATTAAGCCATGCGGGCTCTCCATTCTGGAGCAGGCCGGCCGGCAAACGATGCTTCATTTGCGTAAAAAATAAAGCGTCGTCAAAAGCCTCACCAACCGCTCGATAAACAGCCTGCCCTGGCTGAGGCGGCGTGTAGATTTCAGGCTCAATCCGGGTAATCGTCAGGTGAGCCAAATAAGACAGACTATACGGCAACAGACCTTTGGCAACTTGTATATTGTCACTGCTAAAGTTCAGCCCTTCAAGGCTTTTTTCGACCTTGTCGACAAGCCCATAATAAGCAATCTCTTCACCTGTCTCCGGATGGCTCGAAAGAATTTGCAAAACATCGTCAAGCTGAATGCAGGCGGACTCTTCAACCCCAACCCAGCACTCCAAGGGAGTCGACTCTTTGGTTCCAATTACAATTCCAACTTGTTTGGCTCCGGACTGGCTCATACTGAGGCTCCTGCAAAAATGTTGTGTAGATAGGCATCTAAGCGCCGTTGAAGCAAGGTTTCATTGCCAATCAGGTTTTTTAGCTGATTTTCGAGCGCTTGAATAGGCAACAGATTTTGCGGTGAGCGGGCATCTTTAAAAGGCTCAACCACCAATAAAGGTAGTACACAGGCAAGCTGATCAGCCAGGTCTCTGATTTCATCAAGATGCTCACGTGGCTGCTCGCGCTGGACTTCCAGACGCACCAGACCGGTAAGAGAGTGAGCAATGGAGCTAACATCAGATAAGCGTAAATACCAGGAAACCTGGCTTTTACCGTTACGTTGAATCACAAAAAAAGGACTACGCTCTCCCTTCTTCAAACGTGACAGAATCTGCTGCTGAGGCAAGGGTAAATAACGATGCAATAAGGTTTTAACGTAGCCGACAATGCCTTTAGGCGTTTTGTCGGCAAATAAAGGCAAAGGGCCATCAACCAGAATCGTACCTGAACCCGTTTTGGCATGAAGGCTTTGGGCCATTAGACTCTCTTGTTTGCGCATGGCTGTTTGTAAAGCCTGAATCGGTGCATTAGGCTCTTCGCTGCCTTTTACCTCTGTAAGATACAGCGAGTTAAAAGGGTGAGGGATTCCGGTAATATGAGCATCTTGCTCTAGATCTTCAGGAACTTTTCCTAGGAGAGCGTAGCGATTCACGCTGGGTCTAATTAAAGCTTCCTGCATAGAAGAAGTTCGTCCAGGATAAATTCGAAGCGCTCCCACAACAGCGGTTCCAAGGCCACTATATTTAAGCACGCCGTCATGCTCAAACATTAAACGCATATGCAGACGTCTTACCCCATCCACTACCGTTAAGGGTCCAAGAGCATTTAAGGCGTTATCCGTAGAGCAACGGGGACGGACAGGGCCCCACTCATCAGGTGGAAATTCCAGCGTCAGATCGACCGTTTCATTCTCCTGGTTGGCATCATAGCTATCCAGTTGAACGGCACCCTCAAAATCCATGCTCCAGCCATCGCGACGAATACGATACTTTTTAATCAAATCACTTAAATGCATCCTGTCTTACCTCTGCCTGCAAGATAAGGGACGTATGACGGGGAACAATGAACAAACAACCTAAAGCCAAACAAAATACAATTCCGCAACCAGCTAAATAAGCCAGAGCAAAATCAAGTAAAAAAAGCCAACGGGATGAAGTGTATTTTATCTGTCAGTCATTTTGGCACGAGAACAAAATACAGGCAATAAATGTGACTAATTTTTACAATGTTTTTAGTAAAATTTTAATCGGCGACATCAAACTTCTAGCGGAAAGACTTTAACACCGAGCAGGTGAACCAGTGACAGCGCCTGCTCGGGCTCTAAAATTAAACCCTTTAGTTCGTTCAAACCGGCTTTAAAGCCTTCAATCCGGCTGCCGCGCAAATCTAAACCCTGATGCGTGGTGTTGGTGAGGTCAAAGCCAGTTAATTCACAGTCTCTAAACATCACGTCTTTAAAGCGCACATTGCTAAAATCAGCATCAGTCAGCTGACAGCCAATAAATTTGACATTGCTAAAGCGGGCGCGGGCAAAGCGGGCCAGACTGAGATTACAGTGATTAAAGCTGACGTCTTTTAATACAGCGTCTTGAGCATCCAGGCCAACGCCCTTAAGCTGTTCAAGCCGGGTACGGGTTAAACTGGCGCGGGTTAAATCGGCATTAGAAGCGTCAACTGCGGTCAGGACGCTGTCGAGGAGTTCCAGACGGGGCAAACGCGCTTGGCCTAGACGTAACTGGCGTAACTGAGACGAAATGATGCTTAAAGCCGGGGCATCCAGGCGCTCATAGTCAATATTTTCAATTAAAGCCCCTTTAAACATCCCGACATCCGCCCAGTCATCAGCGGTCGGCGTCAGAGACTCAAGACGGCTAGACAGCTGGGGAGCAAAGATTTTAAGTTCAGCAGGTGCTTTTTGTGGCGCTTTCATAGGTGGCTCCCAGTTCAAATTTGGCTTTACAGTCTTAAATCGCGAGCATTCTATCACCACAAGGCCTGAAAAAAGCAAGGACTTTGAAGTTGATTTTGGCTAGTCGCTGGTTGCTCATAGCCGGTGGCAGGCTGTTTGTAGCCCACAGCCTTCGCAGACCACCACATTATTAAATTTTGTTTGATCTAAAGTTAAATTTATGCTAAATTAAAAGAGAATACATTATGCTAAGCTGAGGTACCAGACGTGAAAACTCTCAAACTCCTCTTCCCATTACTTCTCTTAAGTGCCTGCCAGGCAGGCCAGAGTCGCGTGATGACACCCGTGGCTCCTTTTAACGCTCCCCAACGTGCTCTCACCGCTCAGACTCAGAACGCCAGCACACGCGGCTTAACCAAGTCTGAGTTTAGTTATTCGGGTGATAAAACCGAGTTAACCGTGATTATGATTCACGACACCGGTGAAACCACCGAAACCAAAACCATCCGCAATCCGCTCAGCGGCGGCAAAGTCAGCGCTGAAACCACTGTTAAACGCAATGGTTCAGTGGTCAGCAAACGCGCTACTTCACCTGCTGAAGCTGAGCTGAGCATTAAAGTTGCCGCCAATAACGGCTGGCAAGACGTCTACCGCGACCTCAAAACCCGTTACCAGCTTGCAGGATTGATTTCATGAAACGTCAGCTTCAGCGCTTCGCCGCCTTTTCGCTATTAAGTCTGTTAGCCGCCTGTTCAGGTGTCAATCAGGCCGGGCCCTCTGCTCAAGTCAACAGACCCACCAGTCTGAACGCTCAGCAGACCCGTAATCAGGTTGACCGCTTTTTATGCGTGGTTGAACCGGGCGAACAAGGCTCTACCGTCAAAGTCATGAATCTGGCTAATCGCCAGATCCGGGCTGTCTATCTGCCAGGCTTTGTGCAGAGTATGGACGCTGACCGCGAGCGCAACAAGCTGTATCTTTCTGTCCGCAGCGCGGGCCCCCGTTTTGACTTATACGAACTTGACGTCAATACGCTAACGCTGAATCGCCCGGCTTCTTTTAGCCAGGCAGGCCTCAATCCTGTCGACTTTAAAGTGCGCGACCAGCAGATCTTTGTGGCTGGCCGTCGCGATAATCGCGGCATGATGCTTAGCTACAACCTGCAGCAGGGAGGCTGGACCAATCTGGCCTTTGATTTTCTGCCCGGCCGCCTGGAATGGTCTCAGCAAGCCAATCTGATTCAGTCAGTTTATTTTGACGAAGATAACCTGATTCGTTCAACCATTGACGTTGCGGCTAAACGCGTACTCAAAACCCAGACCTTCCCCCATGATGTGCCGTTTGGCAATAATATCGGTCTGGCCGCCCCTGATGGTGAGTTTTTCTATGCTTTGCACCAGCTGCAGGGCCAGGTTGAAATTTACGCCTTTGACATCAACAAACAGCAGATGACCAAAGACGTCAACGCTGAAAAAGCCGTGGGCATTCTATTCCAGAGCTCAATCAGCAAAGATGGCCGCTTTTTATACGCCACCATCGACAATCGCCTAGAACGCTATGAGCTGCAGGGCACCACTCTGCGTCGTCTGCCTCCGATTACCCTCAACGCCAAAGAAGCCCGCTATCTGACCCTGTCTAACGATCAGCGCACAATCTACGTCACCCACGACGGTAAAGCCAGCATTAGCCGCATTCGGCTGGCTGCTGATAACGTCAATTACGCCGTAGATGAAGTCGCTTTCCCCGGTCAGAATACTGAAATTACCGTCTTCTAAAACCCTCTGGAATCCTGTCAGCTTATTTAAAGTCTTCAGCCCCCCAATTTTAGCGATTAAAATTGGGGGGCTTAAAGCAGGTCTTCATTTAATGACGCTATCTCGACTCAATATCGACTCAATATCGACAAAAGAAAAAGCTCCCGAATGGTCTGATTCGGGAGCCTGCAGTTCCAAGCTTCGTCTAAATTTCGGAGTTTCGTCGTCAAAAGGTCTCGTCTATAAGTCGTTTAAAGGGTCTGGTGTCTTAAACACCAAGGGCAAGCGTGCCTTGCACGCTCGAGTTTAGCTCTGCTGACCCTTGCCCTTATTGTGACGACGGCCTTTGAGCTCATCGCCGCTGATGACACCGTCTTTATTGGTATCCATTTTTTGGAAGCGCTGCTGAACCTGGGCCATAAATTCAGCGCGGGTTACGATGCCATCATTATTGGTATCCATACGCTGCAGGCCTTTCCCGCCGCGCTCTTTACCCTGTTTATTCTGGCCCTGGCGCTGTTTATTTTGATTATTCTGGCGAGCCTGCATTTTTTGCTCAAACTCAGCCTTGGTAATCTGGCCATCACGGTTGCTGTCGAGCGCCTGAAAATGCTGCTCGGCCTGAGCCTGCATTTCGGCTAAAGTGATTTTGCCATCTTTGTTAGCGTCGACATTGTTAAAGTGACCCTGACCTGCAAAAGCAGGTGTAGCCAGCATTAAACTCAGTCCCGTCAGCGCAATCCATTTCATCATCTCATCCTCACACTCAAGTCAGTTTTTACTACACATTCAGTTCGGTTTGTCGTCTGTCAGACCCGACATGCTGCTGTCTGACTCCTACATCATGGCAGGGGCATGTTGAGAAACTTTGCGGTAACTGTCAGCAAATTGTAAAGGTTTTGACTCAGCGCGTTAAAAGCTTATGTTTAAAGGATTTGAGCATTCAAAAAAGATAAAAACAGCGGGTTGGCAGAGCAACATTCTGCCAACCCGCAAACATTTAGCCCGATATTTAGCCCGATATTTAGGCGGCTATTTAGACAAATTGTCAGGGCGCTTCGAGCAGCAGTCTAAAGCCAACGGTAGCCGAAGCGGTACTGCCGCTATGGCTGGTTTCTTCGCCGTTATCGAGCAATAGTCCGCTGCCGCTGGATAAGGTACAGCCTGAGCCTGAGCGCAAATAATGGCCGCCTGCTGCATCCCGATAAGGATAATCTGGCAGCTTCTGCTGCGGAAAATCTGTATAGGCCTGCAGATAGTCACTAGTTGCATTTGCAAACTGACTGGCAGGGTCTGGTCTAAAACCAGGCCAGTAGACCGTTGCATGGCCCATTAGCTCTGAAACATTTCCTAGCATATCGTAAAGCCCATAGGGATTTGGCCGAAACGAGCCGACAGGCGCCACTCCCGCAAAACCATCCCGTTTGTCCCCGTTCCAAAAGCTTCTGTCACCTGGGGCAAGACAGTTTTCATACTGTTTTAACTGACTTTCATCATCTCCCCAGAAGTAACGGCTGCGCCATTGTCCCCCACTGGCAGCACGCTCCCATTCAGGCCGACTGGGCAGGCGATAGCTGCGCTGATCCCGCTGACTTAAACGCTGAATAAAATCCGCTACTTGTGAAGCTTTAACATGGGTCACCGGATAATCAGCGCCTACACTTAACTGGCTGCAGTCAGCAGAGGTCTCAGCACAG
>CAJYHH010000744.1 GCA_913773825.1 Candidatus Sericytochromatia bacterium
GCCGCTTTGGCAGGCTGTTAACAGACCACAGATGAGTATCAGCAGACTTTTGACTAAGCATTTTTTAAAAATCATAGCGCAAACCTAGTCCCCAGCTAAAATAAGGCAGCGCCAGAGAAGCCGGGTAGTTTAAGTTAAGCTGAAGCTGACCCTGCAGACCTTGCCAGATCCTGATTAGACTGCCGAGCTCCAGGCTTAATCCCGCACTGCTGCCAGCTAAGCCTGAGAGTTCTGGCTGGAATTGGGTATCAAGACTAAAATGAGCCAGTCTGCCGCTTAAACCCAGATAGGGAGATAACCAAGGTAAAATCTGAAAAGGGTACTGCAGGCCGATGCTAAAGACATCCACGGGCATTTGGCGTGGCGCCAGGCCGATTAAAGGTCGATTTGTGGCATAGCTGAGTCCGGCGCGCAGTTCGCCACTCCAGCTAAAGGGCAGCTGGTACCAGACGCCTAAGCCCAGTACCGGCACGCCGAGGCTTTCATAATCCAGCTCAAGACTAAAAGGATTCAGGACATCACTAAAACCGTCACTAAACACAACATTCAGAGCTTTAGGCTGGGTGGGCTGTCGGGCGTTTGATTCGGACTGAGCGGCAGCAGGCAGGGCAAGGTTTAAGCCTGCTGCCAGACTAAGTGCTGATATGAGAACGGAAGGCTTCATTGTTTTTAGTCTACAGCATTCTGCAAACAAGCTAAATGTTGCCTGTTATAAACTTCTTAAGCTGGTGAGGCGCTATGCATAAAACGCTGAAAGTCGCTTGAGAGCTTCAGATCTTCTGGGTATTCCAGTTGGCCTTTGCTGTCAAAAAGCTCGTCGAAGTCTTCTTCAAAGAATTCATCGCGGGCATGGAGTAAATAAATGGAGCCAGCCTCTGGGCCGCTGAGACTTAAAAAGAGCTCGTCATCATCTGCCGTGCGAGCAATCCAGATCCAGCTTTCTGGCAGATGTTTTCCTTGAGCAGCCAAAGCGTGATGACAGGCTTTAGCCTGGGTCAGGAGATTGGCTACTTGTTGTGAAGGCGTGGATTCTCCGATGCCAAAGAACTCGCTGACTTCAATCGCATCTTCTTCAAAACTATAGCCTTCAGGCGCTAAGTCTGGATCGTAACCAAAGCGCCAGTCTTCAAGTCGTCCACCGTTGGAATTAAGTAAAAACTGGCGGTAGCTCTCTGGAAAATTTAGTCCCAGAGACGCTTCCGCTTGTTGGAGTGCTGCTTCGTTAAGTGCTGTAAGGCTATGGCTGAGTTTCATTTTTTAAAGGGTTATTGTGCCGGATTTTGGGCATCAAGCTCCTGGTAGATTTTTTTGAGTTCTGTCAGCAGTTCTGCTTGTTGGGGCAGACCAGCCTGAGGCTCAAAGGTTACGCGTTTAGTGGTTTGGGCCTGCTGCATTTCGACCCATTCAGCCCCACCGTCAGCACAGTCTGGGCAGCCAATGCGCTCGGGTAGAGATTGCAGCGTCTGAAAATTGGCCAGGCTGTTTAGCTTTTGCCAGGTTTCAGCTGTGGTAGGACGCTCAAAGGCGCGCTCGGGGTATTTTTCAGGCTCACGCAGGGCCGTATGCACCAGGCGGGTTTTTTCGGCTGTGATGGTTAAAGTATGGTCACAGTAGCCAATACAGAATCCATAAGATTTACCATAGCCAATCTGGCTTAAAGTCGTAGTCGGTTGGCTAGGAGAAGTTGTGGGGTTAGGGGTAGGTGTCGCCGTTGGGTTTGCTGACGGACTGGCCGTTACGCTGGCTGAAGGTGAAGGATTAGGGCCCTGTGGGACTGATGCACAGGCACCCAGTAAAGTTGCAGTTAGGCTGACGAGTAAGAATTTGGCAGTCATGATATTGTCTCCTTCCAGACGGGTCTAAAAGTTGAACTCAGACCCGTTTGTTATGGGACTATCCTTCCAAACTTGCCTCAAATTCGTCAAGGCTTTCTGCTTTGAGGGCTTTATCAAAAAGCTTGCTAAGCTTGCTGCTGGAGTGGATTTCTTTAATGGAGCTGCTGACTTTACGCGGCAGCTTACCAAAGCGATGGCGCAGAACCGTATTTAGATTTTTACGCACGGCTTCACGGACAGCATCACTTTTATGAGCGTGATTGTCCTCTTCCCCCTCCATGGACTCACTCAGCCCAGAGCTATCAGCGTGTTCAGGCCCATCTGTCTCTTCATCAGCTATTTCAGCTATGGTTGTTGATTCAGCTTCAGCTTGTAGGCCTGCTTCGCTGATGGCAGATAAAGCAGCTTGGCGATAGGTTTCAACCAGGCCGATCAGCTGATCCGTTTGTTGTTCAAGACCTTTTAGATCAGCTGAGAGTACATGATTGTTTTTACGCAATGCATCAAATTCACGCTGGATCACCTGAACGGTCTGCAGCAACACACCGACTTGGGTTTCTTTGGTGCCCAAAAAATCCTGAGTCTGATTTAAATCCTGCTCAAGTCGAGAGTAATCTTGCTGAAACTGATCGAGTAAAGTCTGCTGGCGCTCAGCCGCATGGGTTTCAAGATCAACAAGTTCAGTTTGCAGATTCTGATATTGAGCACGTAGCGTTTCGATTTCAGCTTGCAACAGTGCGTTTTGCTCACTGTGGTTTTCACTTTGATTCTGATCAAATGAACTGGCGTTACTTAGATTTGCAGCCAGATCATTACGGGCATCTTCAATTGCCGAGCGGAACTCTGGTAAAAAGTTTTCGCTTTCAGCTAAAAAGTCTTCACTTTCTGCAGCGCCGCTATGGCGCAGGTCGTGTAACTGGCGGTACCACGGATCAAACTCAGCGCCCAGTTCGCCCCATCGCGCTTGCTCTAAGCCAAGTGACTGAGCGAGTAAGGTGCCAAAAGTCAGTTCACCGGCCAGGCGCTCAAACTGCATGGCAAGCATGTGTAAATGGGTCTGAGCGGGAGATAGTTCTGCTTGGGCGGGTGCCTGATCACGGCGCTGATGCCAGGTATGACGGAGGGCTTCGAGATGGCTGTAAAGCTGGGCCAGATCCGACGACAACTCGTTGTTGTGCTGACGTAGGGACAGTAGTTCAGAGGACATCAAGTGCTGCTGTTGATCGAGATAAGTCTGGGTATAGCTCATTTTCTCGATTAGGATCTGGCGCTTTTGCTTGAGTTCCTGACACAGCTGCCACAGGGTCTGGATCTTAAGGTTCTGCATAGGTGACTTCCCGTTTGCCCGTTCATTACTTGTTTTACCTGCAGGCACAGGCATTAAGGGCATTTTAACTTGTTTGCTGCAAAATTCAAAATCTGTCCCGGCACGCTGATTCAGGCTTATCGTCAACAGCCACCAGCTACCAGCATCTTTAGGGCCCATGTTAAAATGGGCACAAGTAGAAGGAGTCGTAGCAATGATTGAAATGAAAGTTTCCGGCATCGTCCTCGATCCGCAGTCACGAAGCCCAATCGTGGTCCTGAGGGATGTGCCTGAACGCCGGGCACTGATGATCTGGATCGGTCCCCCGGAAGCCAACTCCATCATGCTGGCGATTGAAAACGTGCCCCTGGCGCGTCCTGCGACTCACGATTTGTTTGTCAACACGCTGGAACAGCTAGGTGTGGGTGTGCATAGCGTGGTGGTTAACCGGATGGAAGACAACACGTTTTATGCGGTTCTGCGCGTCGCTACCAAAGCAGGTAAGCAGATGGAAATTGACTCTCGTCCCAGTGATGCAATTGCGATTGCCCTGCGTACCGAAAGCCCGATTTTTGTTGCCGAAGAAGTCATGATGTCGAGTTCGATCCCCATCAATCCTGCTCAAGAAGAGCAAGAAGCCAAAGATTTTAAAAACTTTATTCAGACCATTAAGCCAAGCGACTTTTCAAAACGGTCTCAGCCTGGCGACATTAACTAGTCTTACAAGTTTGCAAGCAGCCCGACGCGCATCCGGGCTTTAAGAAAGGACGGCGGCCATGGATATTCCCGGCATGAACCCTCTCCAGAACCGGATGACTGTTCCGGGCCAGGTCCAGCCAACCGGCCCTCAGCCCGGTGTTCCGGATCTGATTCTCGATGCGCCACGGACGCCGGTTGCTCAGCCCCAGCAGCAACCGGCTACGGCTATGCCCTTTCAAGCGCCTGCTCAGGCGGTTGTGCAGGCCGTGATGCAGGACATGACGGCTGCTCTAATGGAAATGGGCATGACGCCAACTCCTCAAAACCAGCAAATGGCTCAGCTATTGGCGGGTTATGGCCACGGGGTCAACCAGCAGACCATGGGGATTTTGCGCCAGGCTGTTGCGGCTTTGCCAGATAAGTCTCCGGCTACCCTTGAAGCCGCAGTAATTTTGCTGACTAAGGGTGTGCCGGTTACGGAGCAAAACGTTATGGCGATTAAGCAGTTTATGAATAGTCAGCCTTTGCCGCAGCAACTGCAAAATTTACCCAAAGATTTAGGTTCTCTGATGCAGCAGTTGCAGCAGACTGCTCAAAGTAGTGCTGCACTGCCACCAGCACAAGCGAGTTTACCCGCCCAGGCCGGACAGGCGGCCTCTGCTACTCAAATTGCCCAATCAGGTCAGCCAGGGCAGACGATTCAGTCTGGACAAGTGGGCCAGGCTGGGCAACAGGGCGCTCAGCAAATTTCACAGCAGGCAGCCCAACAAATTACCCAGGCCGTTCAAAGTGGCCAAAGTCTGATACAAGCGGCTCCGACCTCTGCAATTGTGCAGCAGGCTGCAGGGCAGGCGCAGAGTGTTGAAAACCGCGCTGACGGTGTTACTCGCCTAAGTGAACGCAGCACCGCTCAAAAAGTTGACATGCCCGATCTGGGTCAAGAAACCCTCAAAGCAATTAAAGAGGTTGGCGGTCAACAAGCTTCTCAGTCGGCTCAGGTCAGTCAGCATCTGCCTTCTGCGCGCCAAAACGATCAGCAGTCTCTGCAGCAGCTCCATCTTATGCTTCAAGGCGGTGAATTAGCTGCTGTCGACAAAGTGATGCCCGGTGCGGCCGGATCAATTCAGAGTCCTGAAGAAGCCGTTCTGCAATTATTAAAAGTGATGCAGCAGCTCGGCCAGATTTCAGGTCACTTAGCAGAAAATATGCAGCTTCAGGACTATAAGCAGCTGCATATTCAGCATCAGCAGATTCAGCAGTTAACCGGTTTATTAGAAAACAAACTCAATGAATTTCATCAGCTTTTTGCTAAAGCTTTTCCTGAATTAGCGGATGATGTCCAGCGCCTTCTGCAGCAGGACGGTCAGGATATGTTTAGCAAACTGGCTCAATTAATTGATGAAAATCAGACTCGTTTACAAGAAAAATTGCGTCTGCCCGGCGGTGATGATGCTCAGAATCAAGTGCTGAGCACCTTGCGTCAATTGATGGAGCAAGTCGGTGTGCAGGTTGAAAAAATTCAGTCCCATATGGTGGCCCGTGAATTACTAAGTCAAAATCTGCCGATTCATGTGGTGCCGATTATGGTTCATGCTCACGGCGAAGCTTATCCAGCAGAAATCTATGTCC